>JBJFEE010000048.1:0-3524 GCA_051890455.1 Muribaculaceae bacterium | reverse complement strand
CATGAAGCCCTCGTTGTACCACTGGCGGGGGAAGCACTCGTAGTCCTGAGCCATCAGCTCCGGGTCTTCCTCGTCGGCGTGGATAGCCTTGCAGAAGTTGATAAACTCGTCGTAGTCGTCGAAGGAGGAAAGGTCCACCCAAAGACCGCAGAGCGAGCCGTCGTTGTACTTGCCGTAAGTACCGACATAGACGGAGGGTTCACCGTCGCAGGGGCTTTTGTGTTCAGCGATTGCGTCTTCGAGTTCGGGAACTGTGAAGTCCAGTTCGTGGAGTCGGTTAACGACTCTCGGAGTGATGTTGAGTTCTCCAAATTGTAGTCTCATCTTGTTTGAAATTTGAGGGTTTAACATATTGTTCATTTTTTGAAGTTTTACGTTGCAAGAATTGGGAGAACTGAGAAAGTGAGATGAAGCAAAAATTTCCAGATAAAAATTAGCGCAGCGACCAAATACTACCTGCAAGGTGGAGATTTTGAATTTTTATTGCAGAAATCCCGGAGGGCTTGTTTTGCGTTGAACGGTCAGTCCTACCTTTGCGACAGGAAAACTAAAATGAGCGATATGTCCGAAAGTTTCGAGATGAGAATACGGAGAACGATACTCGCGTAGAGTGTTTCACCACCACGGACAGGGCTGTTCCCGACCGAAGATGTAATCGCCCAAAAGCCAATGCAGGTGCGCCCGGAGTGTCGGTGCTTACAACTATAGCAAGTGCAATGTCGGCGGTGTCGTATTGGGTAAGACCTTTCCTCGGCGGCTGCGACACCATAAACTGCAAGGCGTTCCACCAAGAGGCAGACCACCACTGAAATAAGGCTCGGACTGCGAATGCACCCACGCATACCGCTGAACTACGAGGGCAATGTTAGAGGAAGCCGACCTCCGAAAGAAAAGATAAACGCAATGGCGAGCGACGACTACGGAGCAGACAATCCGACACCCGAAGGGGAACTGTGGAGTATGGGCCAGGCACACGGTACATCCGAATGAGTGCCACGAAAAGGGCGGTCTCGCGCTTCGGCAACGGAGCCGTGCTGTTCAATGTGATTACCAATATCCGGGCGCAACGTGTTCCGCCACGTCTGACCCCTCCCTCTCGCCGGGCGGTTCCGCAAGGGAAGGCTCTTGAAACACTTCAACGAGATACTCGGCTATACTTGGATGGCTTAATGTACCGCCCGGAGCACAGCGATTGCGTAGGGATAGAGCCGCAAAGGAAGAAAGCACTCGGCATTTTCTCGGATGTCGCGGAGCGAACCGCCCGGAGGTCGTTGTAACCGCAGGGCAAAATGGCGCAAAGGGTCGCATTATTCAGAATTTCTCGGATGTCAGCTCGGCTGAACCGTGCGGAAGTCATTGTAACTGGAGTACAAATTCTGCAAAGGGAAAGCACTCGGCTCTACTTGGATGGCTGACTCATCGACGAAGTCGCTTTGCTTCGCAAAGAACCACCGCCCGGAGCACAGCGATTGCGTAGGGATAGAGCCGCAAAGGGAAAGCCACACTCGGCATTTTCTCGGATGTCGCGGAGCGAACCGCCCGGAGGTCGTTGTAACCGCAGGGCAAAATGTCGCAAAAAGAAGAAAGCGACCACTCCCCGAAGGGAGCAGCCGCGATGTGAGAGGTTGGAGGCTATTGCTCCAATCTCGGCATTAGGGCGTTACCCTGCAACGTCTCGCGGCGTTGAGCCTCGGCGAGAAGTGCGCGAGAGCGGAAGTGCGCTCCGCTGTGCACTTCCATATCGGTTATGGCGATGTGATAGCGTTCCTCGACGCAGCGGATTATCTGATGTATGCGACGGTAGTAGCTCCAAAGGTCGGTCAGTTCTTCATCAGTAAAGAGGAACGAGTAAGGCATTTCGTACTGTTTCATTGTTTCGGAATTTAGAGGGTTTGTATTGAGTTAGTCTTGTCTATCTTGCAGAGACGGAGCGTATAGGGCTTGCCGAGAGTTGCACTTTCCACCTTGATAAAGTCCTCGTTGTCGCGCCAACATAGGTACAATGCGAAGCGCATGGAATCTATGTCTGAGTCGGCGTAGAAGCGCCAATGTCCTTGTTTTGTGTAACATACATATTCGTACATAGTCGTGAAGTTTAAGAAGTTGGACTTTAAGGAGAGAAAGTGAAGGAGGCTTATGCCTCCTTCGCTGCCTCGAACTGGAGGCGTTCATAGACGTTTTGGGAGATAGTCGCTCCGTAGCGGGCTTTGAGCAAGTGCATATATCGCATTGCGCTCTTGGCGGTCTTGCATCCGCAGCCTACGTTATCCTTCGGAGCCACGCCCTTGAAATAGACGTACCAGCGACCGAACTTTTGGATAGCCACGATGAGCTTGGGAGTTGTTGCCGGAGTAGTCTCGACGGCGGGAGCTGCGGTTTGAGCTTCGATTTTCTCTGCTGATTTTTTAGTTTTCTTTGCCATTGTTTTGAAGTTTTGGAGGTTAAACGATGTGGGCCAAAGCCCTAATTTTTACGTTGCCATAATTGGGAGAACTGAGAAAGTGAGATGAAGCAAAAATTTCAAAAGAATTTTAAGTCAAGTGAGAGCAGAACCTCAAGCTTGCCTGAAGGTTATGCCGAGCGCAGATTAAAATGGCCGTAAGGCAATTTTAAGGCTTGCCCGGTCAAAAATGAGGCTTGTACCATTTTTTATAAAATTGTTGCAGAAATCAGTATGCCTGTTTTGCGCTGAACGGTCAGTCCTACCTTTGTAACAGGAAAAATGGCTCGGCTTGCAGCGTTCCACTGAGACTTCAAGGCAAAGGGAACTAAGCGGGGGAAATAGCCAAAACGCCCCGACGGTGAGCCCGGCCACGACTCCGTACTCGTCGATGCAGAAAGTTCAACGCGGTACGTTCAAGGGCGAGGGGAAGGATGACGCGCTGTGGTTGTAGCCAAGATAGGCGATGTATGCGCTTGCGCCCGGTACGGTAAGCGACTCCCTGAATGTCGGAGAATGTCGTAGGTCGCGGTAGCGTAGGCGGTGCCGGAGCGTTCTGCGGAAAGTCCAACCGATGAACGACTATGCACACCGTTGTCTGACACAAACAAGGCTTTGGCGATTGCCAACTGATATATGCTCGGCGGCACACAAACCTATTGGCGCGACAATGAGGGCAAAGGTGGAAAGTGTCGGCAAGTCCGGCTCCGTCTCGATAGACAAGACCAATACGATCCCTCCCGGAACAAAAGTACGAAATGCGGTCGAACCTGCCCGGAACACGGAAGATGTGTAGGCGTTCTTGCAAAGCAAGCGGCAAGCCGATGAGACTGCGCCCCTCGGCATAGAGCCGGTGGCGGAGAGCCGATAAACCAATGAGAGCGGAGGTATGGCGATAAATGAGCAAAGAGAATTTTCGTGCCAATGAGAGCAGAGGCAAGCTCGCTTGACTATGCCGAGTGCAGCCGAAAATGCCCGATAAAGGGAAAGGCTGCCCCGGCGGACAGCCTACCCTTTGGGGGAGGATTTTTAGTAACCTGCGAAGCAGCCCTGAACCATTGTGTAATCGACGTCCTCGAACTGG
>JBJFEE010000047.1:0-23474 GCA_051890455.1 Muribaculaceae bacterium | reverse complement strand
TAAGGGGTCAAACGCACTTCGGGTTACGTGGTCACCGCCGCCCGGATTTTCCAGCGTGGAGTCCGCGACCGCGATTTCTTCATCTTCAGGCTCGTCAAACTATACGCCTAAATTTGTAACACTCTAATCTCCCGATTTTAACATATGCACCGTAATTTCGGCTTGACCCAAAAAAATACCTATCGGTACTGTCTATCCCGTCTGGACAGGCATCGGTGCTGTCGGAGCGGTATTGATAGGAATATTTTTCTTTGGTGAACCTGCCACGTTCTGGCGGATATTTTTTATCACGACATTGATTTTATCAATTGTCGGCTTAAAGATATTGGCGTAATCGGTGGCTGGTGCGGCAGCAGGGAATTTTCAGGGCAGGTGGAGGGTGAGGGTGAGTTTCTGGTAGAAGGTGAAGGTGGTGCGGGTGACGTTGAAGTCGAGGGAGGCGGTGAGGTGGACGTAGCGGCTGCGGATGATGCGGGCGTAGAGGTCTGTGCGGTTGTAGAGGCTGGCGCCGTAGTAGGGCTCGCCCTGGTAGAGCTGAGAGGGAACGATGGTGGTGGGCTGCCAGAAGGGGACGCGCGAGGGCTGCTGCCGCTGTCCGGTGTAGAAGGAGTTGTACAGGCCGAGCCAGCGCCATTCGGCGCGGACGTCAATCCAGAATCCCATCGGATGGGTCCAGTAGCCGTTGGCGCGGTTGCGTTCGATGGTCATGAGCATGCCGGTGCGCACACGCAGGCTGTCGAGGACGGTCTTATGGCTGAAATCGGCTCCGGCGTACGGGTTGATGACGAAGTTGTCGACGATGTGCTGGTCGGGTCCGCTGTTTTTGGTGAGGGCATAGTGGTTCATCATGGCGTGCCCGCCGAAAAAGAAGGGTGACTTGCCGGGCTGCCACTGCCCGTGGAGGACGATGTTGAAGGCCTCACGGCCTTTGGTGGTCTGCATCTGGCGCCAGTCGAGATACAAATCCACGAAGGACTTTCCCTTATAATACTGTACGAGGGCGCCGCGGATGTTGCGCTGATAGTAGGACAGCGAGTCGTTCCACAAAAAGTTGGGTAGCTCCTCATGGAGTTGCTTGCGCGGGAACATACCCATCGAGAATGCCCACCTGGGCGCCTCATGGCGGAAATATAGAGTAGGGGATACCTTGGCATCGCGCCACTCTTTGCCTATGGGCTGATTCCAGACGGCGCCGCCGGCTATGCGGTTCCTGCTGCCGAATTTCAGGCCGACTTCCGGTGCAAGCTGGGCCAGGAAATATGTCTCGGTAGGGGTATAGTCATTGTCCCCCTCGCGGTTGTCGAAAACCGACTTGAAGTCAATCTCCCAAGTGAATTTCTGGGCGGAAGCGGCAAGGGAAAAGATGGTTATGAGGAGGTATATGACTAAACGAGACAGTGTCTTCATTACTTCTGTTATTCTGCTGGCGGAAAAATTGCCGAGCGCAAAATTACGAATAATATCAACACCAACGAAACGCTGTGAACGATTATGGCAACAAAACCGTCAATCAGACTAATTGGAGGCGATAAAAGAAAAGCCCGGCCGGCGCTTCCATCGGGTTGCGTCGGCCGGACAGAGATGTCAGAGGTTGAGATAGGATTTAAGCGCGTCGACATACTCTTCAAATGCGGCACGTCCGGCGGGGGTGATGGAGCAGGTGGTGCGGGGCCGTTTGCCCGACATGCCTTTTTCGACGGAGATGTATCCGGCAGTGAAAAGTTTATCGAGTTGGACGCTCAGGTTTCCGGCTGTCGATTCGGTTTTCTCTTTGAGGTATACAAAATCAGCTTCCTCGACATTCATGAGAATGGACATTACGGCAAGCCGGAGTTGCGAGTGCAGAAGCGGATTGAGCTCTTTCATCTTTCTTGTGATGCTTTATGGTTAAGAATATGGCCCGGTACTATCATCATCGCAACGAAAGCGAGGATGAACAGCGGCATGTACCAGTTGACAGCGAGTGTGATGCGCCCGGCCAGACAGCATACGGTGACGATGCCGACGGTAAGCCCGATGATACCGCCGACGGTAATGCTCTTTTCTTTAATCAGCAGCCCCTGGGCTATCTCGGCGAGGGGCATGGCAATCAGTGTGTAAGCGAGCATGGCTCCCCAGCAATTAACGCCCGTGAACAACCGGATGCCGAGGCACACAAACAAGGCTGCATATTCCGACAGTCCGGCTATCGTCCACAGTTGCGAGGTGACGGTGTCGTAGAACGTTTTAACGCCGGCCTTGCGTTGCTGTTTGCGTGACATAATCGGAGTGGCTATGCCGCCGATAACGGGAATGGCGAACCACAGGTAGTTCCAGGCGCCCTGGCGCGTTGTCGCAAGCATCACCCATACCAGAGCTGAAACAGTGGCTACGAGGTATCCCCACATAACCATAATCCGGCCGTCGCCGATGTAGCGCTGTTTTGTCTTGGCAATCATTGAGGTTATCACTTCAAGACTTTCTTTTTCGGTAAGTTTTCTGTCTTCCATTTCTCTTGGAATTTAAATGTTGGAATTAGGTTTGTTTTTTAAACCATTTGACTCTGAAAAAGGGCGACCGCGCGATTTCGCCCTTCTTTCGCCGACAAAGGTAATAAGGTTTATACTATAAACCAAATTTTCAGAAGAATTTTTTAATAAGAATAAGTAAGAATAGAATAGAGCCAACCAATTAAAAAGGAGTCCCATGCAGATAATGCGATGGAGAGGCTATTGCAGAGTGTAGTGTTCCGGGTTATGTTTTGGGCTTTTTGTATAGAGAAAAGGATTGCCTGAAGTTAAATCGTTGAAAAAGATGTGACGTTATGATAGATATATGAAGAAATTTTTGTAATTTTGTGCCCGGAAAACCTTTCTTGTTTAGAGGGGTTTGCTTTGCATCGGCTTTTTGCTCACCTTTTGAGCATGCAAGTCTTAATCGAAAAACAATGTTCAGCAAATTACCCTTCGGGCAGTCTGCTGATTGACAATACGGTTATAATGCAGACATGTTCGCCTGTCTGTAAGTAAGCAACGAACACATCAAATCAAGCATTGAACGCAACGGAATAATGGGAGACACGACACAAAAGGCAACGGACGGAAAAAAGTGGTTCGTCCTTCGCGACCTCACGCGCTCTACTGCAAAACTGCCGGGCTATATGCGTGCGCAGCAGGCCGGCTTTGAGGTGTTTACTCCCATGAAATGGGCAATCCGGGAAGTGAGAGGGAAAAAGACCCGCAAATACGTCCCCGCCGTACACGACCTTCTGTTTGTCTACGCCACAAAGGAAGAGCTAAATCCGCTGATAGCCAAGACCGATACCCTGCAGTATCGCTTTATGAAAGGCCAGGGCTATTGTGTGCCCATGACAGTTAGGACCGCCGAGATGGACCGCTTCATCGCAGCCTCCAAAGCAACGGACTCACCGCAATATTATTCTACTGACGAGCTCACCACACTTTCGTACGGCAAGAAAGTCCGTCTTATTTGCGAAGGGATAATGAACGGCTACGAGGGGAAACTCCTCTCGATACGCGGATCCCGCAAGAAGAAGCTTATAGTAGAAGTGCCGGGCGTGCTTGCCGTAGTTTACGAGGTTTCGCCCGAATACGTGCAATTCATCTGATAAACATAATAATATGACAATAAAACCATTATTTGCATTTTTTGCCACAGCGCTCATTCTTGCGTCATGTTCGACGCCCAAGGATGTCACCTACATGCAGGACCTTGCTGACGGCCAGGTGGGCGCGACGATAACAGCCAACGACATCCGCGTCAAGCCTGACGACAAGATTTCCATCATCGTCAAATCCCGTGACCCGTTGCTCTCCGAGATGTTCAACCTCTCCATCGCCTCGCACCGTGTAGGCAGCGGCCCTGAGGTCACCACCTCCACCGGCAACCAGTTCGTGTCGTTCTACACCGTCAACCCCGACGGCGACATCGACTTCCCCACACTCGGCAAAATCCACATCGCCGGCATGCGCCGCAACGAAGTCACCGACTACATCAAGAACCGCCTCGTCAAGGAAGACCTCGTCAAAGACCCTGTGGTTACCATGGAGTACGTCAACACAGGTGTCAACATCATGGGTGAGGTCACCAAGCCCGGACGCTACGACATCAACAAGGACAAGCTCACCATCCTAGAGGCCCTCAGCCTCGCCGGTGACCTCACCATCACCGGCAAGCGTGACAACATCCTTGTCATGCGCGAAATCGACGGCAAGCCCCACGCCTACCGCATCGACCTCACCAACTCACAGTCGCTGTACTCCTCGCCGGCCTACTACCTCCAGCCCGACGACGTAGTGTATGTCGAGCCTGTGGACGTACGCAAGCGCCAGCGCACCGTCAACGGCAACAATGTACTCTCGGCGCCCTTCTGGGTATCCGTGGCCTCACTCTTAACCTCAGTAGCAGTGTTGATTTTCAAATAATCGGAGAGAATGGCTGTAGAAACTAACCCCAAGAAAAAACAGGCGGCCGACAATAACGTCGGCCTGCAGGACATACTCATCATCGGCCTCAAGAAGTGGCCGTGGCTCCTCCTCTCGGTCTGCGTCTGCATGGGTCTCGCCACCCTCTACCTGATGCACGCCACCCCCACCTATACCCGCGAGGCCGCCATCCGCATCAAGAACGACACCAAGAACAACGAGTCTATCTCCGCGGACATGGGCGATTTCAGCGACCTGGGCTTCTTCAAGTCCAACGCCAACGTCATCGACGAAAAGGCCGCCCTGGAGTCGGGCAACTTCATGCGCGAAGTCGTCAAGCGCCTCAACCTCACCTTCGACTATGCCAAGTCCGGCCGTTTCCACGACGAGGTCGCCTACGGCAGCAGCCTGCCCGTGATGGTGCTCGAGGACAGCATCTCCAACAATAAGCCCGGCCAGTTCCGGCTCCATGTCTCGGCTGACGGCGGGGTCACCATCGACGACGTCACCGCCAGCGACGAGGAATACCCCGACAAAAAGTACACCGGACAGCTGGGCAAGACCATCAAGACCCCCCTCGGCGGCCTTATCGTAGTCGCCACGCCCGGCTATGCCAAAGGCGAGAAAGTCGACCTTAAAGTGTCCAAGTCCACCATCAAGTCCGCCTCCGACCTCTACAAGACCAAGCTGAAAGTGTCGCTGGCCAACGACAAAGGCAGCATCATCAACCTCAGCGTCACCGACCAGTCGGCCCAGCGCGCCGAGGACATCCTCAACGCCCTCATCGCCGTATACAACGAGAACTGGATACGCGACAAGAACCAGATTGCCGTCAGCACCTCCAACTTCATCAACGACCGCCTCAAGGTAATCGAGAACGAGCTCGGCATCGTCGACAAGGACATCTCCTCCTATAAGAGCGAGCACCTCATCCCCGACGTCGGCCAGGCCTCCGCGCTCTACATGGAGCAGAGCAAGAGCACGTCCGACCAGCTCATCGCCCTGGGCACCCAGCTCGAGATGGCACGCTACATACGCGATTTCCTGACCAACAAGGCCAACTATGACCAGACCCTCCCCGTCAACGTCGGCCTCCGCGACGGCAGCATCGGCGCGCAGATAAACACCTACAACACCGACCTGCTCAAGCGCAACTCCATCGCCGCCAACTCGTCGCCGCGCAACCCTGCCGTCATGGATATGGACGCCCAGCTCGCCAACCTGCGCAAGGCCATCGTCTCCTCCATCGACAACAACATCGTCTCGCTTCGCACCGAAATCGGCAACCTCGAGCGCAGCGAGCGTCAGACTACCTCGCGCATCGCTGCCAACCCCACACAGGCCCGCTACCTGCTCGGCGTCGAGCGCCAGCAGAAAGTCAAGGAGGCCCTCTACCTCTTCCTGCTGCAGAAACGTGAGGAGAATGAGCTCTCGCAGGCCTTCACCGCCTACAACACCACCGTCGTCGAGAACCCCGACGGCGCCCTCCAGCCCACCTCGCCCGTCCGCCGCAACATCTACGTACTTGCCTTCCTGGCAGGACTGTTCTTCCCATTCGGCATCATCTACATCCGCGAGACCAACAACACCAGGCTGCGTGGCCGCAAGGACCTCGAGGGCCTCACCGTGCCCTTCATCGGCGAGATACCCCTCCATAAATTCGAGAAAGGCGCCGGCTCCAGCCAGCTCGTCGTCAGCGCGGGTAACCGCGACATCATCAACGAGGCCTTCCGCGTACTGCGTACCAACCTTAGCTTCATGTCCGGCGGTGACGACGGCCATACGGTCATCATGGTCACCTCCTTCAATCCCTCCAGCGGCAAGACCTTCATCACCATGAACACCGCCATGACGCTGGCCCTGCGGGGCAAGAAAGTCCTGGTGGTGGACGGAGACCTGCGCCGAGCCATGACCTCCGGATACGTCGGCTCGCCCAGGACCGGCCTCACCGACTGGCTCATCGGCGCCGCCACCGATGTCGACAGCCTCCTGGTCTGCGATACTCTTGGTGAGAACCTATGCGTGCTCCCCGTAGGCAAGATACCGCCCAACCCCACCGAGTTGCTTGAAAACGGGCGCCTGCATCAGCTCCTCGACGAGCTGCGCAAACAGTTCGACTACATCTTTATCGACTGCCCGCCCATGGAGATGATGGCCGATGCGCAGATATTGGCCAAAGAGGCTGACCGCACCCTCTTCGTCGTCCGTGCCGGACTCCTCCAGCGTGGCATGATACCTGAATTGGACAAGATGTACCAGGAAAAGCGCTACCCCAACATGGGCATCATCCTTAACGGTACCAACACAGGCGACAGCCGCTACGGCTATGGCTATGGTTACCGCTACGGCTACGGCCACTACGGCTATTCCGGCAAAAAATCGTAAAGCCCCCGGTACTGAACCGATAAACTGATGCAGGGACGCTCCACGGCGTCCCTGTAGCGTTTCCAGGCCCCGTGACGTATTCCATGTTGTCCATGTATCCCATGTGTTCCGTGTTCCCTGTGTTCCGTGTTCCAATAGGAATATAGCCGGAACACACCGATGCATGGATATCGCTTTGCGATGTTGGCAAGACACCGACGCCGGGCCCGATAAAGAATAATCAGACAACCTAAACGACCTATGACTATGGATAAAAAAGAAACTGCACGGCTGCTGGACAAGGCAGCGCTGATTTGCGTCAGCAAGCACGCCGGACAGCGTGACAAGATGGGATGTGCCTACTTTCAGCATCCTATGCGCGTGGCCATGCGATGCCGCACGGACGAGGAGAAGATGGTGGCGCTCCTCCACGACACAATCGAGGACACAGACGTCACCGCCGAATACCTCCTTGCCGAAGGCTTTCCCCGGGAGATTGTCGACGGTGTCCTCTCCGTAACCAAACGTGAAGGCGAGAGCTACCAGGACTTCGTAGCCCGCGCCAAAAATAATCCCCTTGGCCGTGCCGTCAAGCTCCACGACCTCGAAGACAACCTCGACATCTTCCGCCTCGACGCCCTCACCCCCGACATGGCCGCCCGCTACACCAAATACCTTGCAGCGCATAGATTCTTAATGTCCAATTGATATAAGAATTTTAAAGATGGGAAACGATATTATAACTACAAGAGAAAGAGGTTGAGGTAAACGGCATCAAATTTCGCTACTGGGATAGCGACAACTGGTATTACATAGATCTGGGGGGAAACCGTATCCCCTGTCCCCGTTACTATGAACCCTAATTTCAGGAGAAATTCCGTATCTTTGCATAAAAAACGAGAGAGTATGAAGATTGGCAAGTGGAAGACTTTGGAGAGCCGGTATCTCATCAGGCGGCCGTGGCTGACGGCGCGGGTGGACAGGGTTGAGCTGCCCAACGGGGTGGTGCATCCCGAATATTATGTGCTGGAGTATCCTTCGTGGGTCAATGTCATCGCCATTACCGCAGAGGGCTGGTTCGTGATGGTGGAGCAGTACCGCCACGGCCTCGGCGACGTCTTTACGGAGATTGTGGCCGGAGTGGTTGAGGACGGCGAGGAGCCGCTGCATGCCGCAAAGCGCGAGCTGATGGAGGAGACGGGCTACGGCAAGGGCGAGTGGCGGCTGTTTTCGGTGCTGTCGGCTAATCCGGGTTCGATGAACAATCTGTCGTATACGTTCCTGGCCACGAATGTTGAGCCGGTATCGGGCCAGCACCTGGACGAGACCGAGGATATCGCCGTGCGGTTGCTTTCGCCTACCGAGGTCAAGACAATGCTCCTCGACGACGGGATGAAGCAGTCTCTGATGGCGGCGCCGTTGTGGAAATATTTCGCCCTGAACGCAAAACAAGGGGGTGAAATGTTGCAGATGTGACAATTTTTTTGGCATTTTTGCAAAAAATGGCGTTGGCCCGGCGGGAGGCGCGTATGGCCGTCCGGAATGGCCACGGCGTGCCGCGACCGTACGTGGGTTTATCCGCGAGCCGTATGCAGGGCCGACATCGCAAAGCGATGTCCCTACATGGGTCGCAGCGTGCATGACAATCGAAATTCTTAAAATCTAATCCTTATATCTAATCTTATGTTTGGCTTGAAAAGATTTGTCGGCGGCGCGGTGGCGCTGCTGGCGGTGACGGGAGCTATGGCGGCGACGTATACCAATCCGGTGATACGGCGCAGTTGTCCCGACCCGATGTGCTTCCGCGACACGGACGGCACGTACTACCTTTATTCGACGGAGGACACGCACAACGGTCCCATCTTCCGCAGCTATGACCTTGTCAACTGGGAACAGATCGGTACGGCCTTTACCGACGCCACGCGCCCCTCGTGCCTGCGCGACGCTGGTCTGTGGGCGCCGGAGGTGGCGAAGGTGGGCGACAAGTACCTGTACTATTTCTCCATCGGCAAATGGGGCGACCACTGGAACAGCGGCGTGGGCGTGGCCTACGGCGACTCGCCCGCGGGTCCTTTCTATCCGCGCGACGACGGCAAGCTTTTCCTGGCCAGCGAAATCGGTGTGCAGAACTCCATTGACCAGTTCGTCTTCCAGGAGGACGGCAAGAAATACCTCTTCTGGGGCTCGTTCTTCGGCATCTGGGGCGTGGAGCTGTCCGACGACGGCATGTCGGTCAGCCCCGGCGCGCAGAAGCGGCAGATTTCGGGCACCTATACCGAGGGCACCAACATCATCAAGCACAACGGGTGGTACTATATGATTGGTTCGGGCGGCACCTGCTGCGAGGGCGCCAACTCGACCTACCACGTGGTTGTGGCACGCTCGCGCAGTCTGTGGGGCCCGTACGTCAACCAGTATGGCAGCGCGGCCATGAACAATTTGTTCAAGATGCTCATGCAGGGCAACTCGACGGTCAAGGGTCCGGGCCACAATTCGGTGTTCGTGCAGGACGACAACGGCGACTACTGGATGCTCTACCACGGCTACATGGCCAATGACCCGGACCGCGGCCGCCAGGTCTTCCTGGACAAGATAGCCTGGGTGGACGACTGGCCCACCGTGGCCAACGCCGACCGTCAGCCCACCACCTGGGCCGTCACCGCGCCGGTATGCAACAATCCGCGCATACGGCTCTCGCAGACCGAGGTGAATTTCAACTGCGACAAGGATCAGCATCCTTATCAGGATATTTGGGTGGAGACGTCGTTTGTCAACGAGAACATCTCCGTCTGGGCCGACTCGGAGAACGATTTCACGCTGAGCACGCACTCGCTCGGTTCGGGCGGCGGCTCGTTCCGCATCACTTTCAGCAATACGGGCTGGTACAACTGGAAGGAGACGTACGTGCACGTGCGCGCCAACGGCGTCCAGCGCGACATCCGCGTCACCGGCGATGTCAAGGGCGACGTCCTGCCCGAGCTGACGGAGGTATGGAACCTGTCGGAACAGCGCGGCACACAGAGCAGCAAGGGCTATAACGCCAACGAGATACGCAACTTCTGCTACAAGGAGGGCAAGCTGTATTGCGTCTATCAGAACAAGCGCATCATAGTGCTTAACGCGCAGACCGGCGACTATCTGGGCGACCTCAGGCTCAACGGCGTCACCGGCGGCACGCTGCAGCTCACCGACGTCAAGTGCATCTCCGGCAAGATTGTGGCCTGCAACCTGGCGCAGACGTCAGGAAACGAGAGCCTTCGCATCTACAAATGGGACACCGATGACGCCGAGCCGAAGGTGCTGCTCAACACCACGGACTTTCAGGGCGTCGACCGCATCGGTGACTGTCTGGAGGTGGTGGGAACGCTCGACAAGGACGCCTGGTTCTGCTTCATGCGCGACACCGGCACCGAGGTGCGTATCGTGGAATATCACCAGACCGGCGAGTACGACTTTACGCCCAAATACACCAGACTGTATAACGAAAAAGGTGCGTACTGGCGCACCGGCGCGACCTCGCGCGCCTATCCGCGCTCCGGCAACTACTGGGTGGACGGAAACGCCATCAATCCCACCTGGGTGACCTGGGACCGCGGTTTCGACGGCGTGGCGCCGTGGGTCACCAACAGCCTGGGCGGACAGACTCAGGGCGCCTCGCACCACGAGTTCTATTATCACGGCTGGAAATATGCCGCCAACCTTGTCTTCCGCGGCAGCGAGAACTATACCTGTGCCAAGATGCGCATCATCCGCGACCGGGCAGGCAACTTCACCGACAACGACCAGGAGCGCGAATATCCCTACGACGGCCTGGGCGCCACGGCCAACAGGAACGGCACCGGCGACGTCATCGTCAACACCAACGAGATGGACTTTGCCGAGGCATGGGTGCTCTGCACCGGTCAGGGTCTGGCTTGTTTCCGCACGGGCAGATGGCTCCAGCGGCTGTGGCCCGAAACCGGCCAAATCGACTTCGGCCAGGGCTGGACTAACCGCGACAACATGCGCACGGTGTCCTTCTCCGCCGACCACCAGTCGGTTCCCGCCAGCGTATACATCGACGGCGAGGATGCCCGCTGCTTCCGCACTAACGTCAGCGAGCTTATGGGCGATGGCAAGGTTGATATCTACTACCGTCCCGACGGCAACGCCACACACCGCGCCACGCTTCATGCCGTAATTCCAAACGAGCACCACGCGCAGGTGGCCCTTACGGGCTGGAGCGACGGCCAGACCGGCGTTGACGACATCAGTGCCGACGGCCTCATGACCATCACTAACCGCCAGGGAACGCTTGTCGTAGGCGGCGTAGAGGCAACGGCCATTAAGGTTTACGATGTCTCCGGCGCCCTCGTGGCCCGCTCGGAGAACGCCGGCACCTGCGACGTATCGTACCTCGCCACCGGCACCTATATCATCGCCGTGACGACCCCGACGACCACCATCCGGCAGAAGATGGCGCTCTGAAACGTCAGACATCGATAAGGGATGTGCCAAAAATCGGATTCCCGGTCCGGCTTTTTTGGCGCATCCCCTTATTATTGTCCGGAATTTGCCGTCGGTTTGGACAGAAATCCTTATCTTTGTGGAATTATGAAGCGAACGGATGTTGACAGAAACGGCGTGGGGCAGGCTGACTCGCAGGAGGCGGTGCTGCGGGCACGTCGTGTGACATGGGTCGGGTTCTGGGTTAATGCCGTGCTGGGCCTGGCAAAGGTCGTCGGCGGTGTCTTCGGACGCAGCTCGGCGCTGATTGCCGACGGCATACACTCGTTCTCGGACTTCCTGAGCGACATCGTGGTGATAATAATGGTGGGCGTAGCGCACAAACGTCCCGACGTCGACCATCAGTTCGGGCACGGCAAGTACGAGACGCTGGCGACGGTCATCCTCGCCCTGGTGCTGGCGGGTGTGGCCATCGGCATACTGATTGACAGCATCGACCGCATAATTCTGGTGTGCCACGGCGGCGTCATCCCCAGGCCTGCCGGCATAGCGCTGGCTATAATAGCCGTGTCCATAATCGCCAAGGAGTGGCTTTTCCATTACACGTACAGGGTAGGGGAAGAGATACGCAGCGATGCCGTCAAGGCCAATGCCTGGCACCACCGCAGCGACGCTTTTTCGTCCATAGCGACGCTTATCGGCGTGGCCGGAGCGATGTTTCTTGGCGAGCAGTGGCGCATCCTCGACCCGATAGCGGCTCTTATCGTGTCGGTAATCATCGGCGTGGTGAGCGTGCGTATGCTTCGGCCTGCCATAAGCGAGCTGCTCGGCGGCTCACTGTCGCCCGGGGACAATGCCCTTATCGAAAAAGCCATCTCCTGCACCGGGGGCGTCAGGTCATGGCACCATCTCCGCACCTTCAAGAGCGGCAACGACGCCTATGTAGAGGTGCACATCAAGGTCGACCCCGAGATGAACGTCCGCGACGCCCATGCCATAGCCACAGCCACCGAGGACAACATCAAGGCGGCGCTCCCCAAACTGTCCGTCTACGTCACCACCCACATCGAACCGGCAAAGGAGCAATAGCCGGCGGAAAAACAGGAGATTGTATTAAAAATAGCAAAAATTTTATGATCCGGAAGTAGGGATGCACCCTGGTGCATCCGCCTATAGTCTGACTTCCGGCGTTTATTTGGCGGATGCTCCAGGGAGCATCCCGACATTGGTCTATATACGTCCAATCTGCATCGGTCGGACGTTACCGACTCAGGGCATTGTAGGCGGCGGAGGAGATGCGGGCGATGTAGGAGGCTGCCAGGGCTTCGTTGCCACGGATGTCTTTGACGAAGACGGCGAGGGCGTAGCGGGTGCCGTCGGGGAGGGTTATGTAAGCCACGTCGTTGTGGGCGACGAGGATGCCGCCGTCCTTGGTGTAGCCCGAGCCGGTCTTGTGGCCAACAGAGACGCCTTCCTTGCCGCGTAGCGGCGAGACAATACGGTCGGTGCCGGTCTTGCACTCCCTGAGGGTGGCGGTGACGAAGGCCTGTTTGTCCGTGCTGACGAGGCTGTCGGTATAAAGACGGTTAATGAGCACGGCGGCGCCGAGTGGGGACGTGCTGTTGCTGTACGCCTTGTCGTGGTCGAGCGACATCTCGCCCTCGGAGTACGCGATATTGAACGACGGACGCGGGATGACGGTGGCGATGAGACTGTCGGTCTGCGCCACGCTGACAAGCCGCCCGAACATCAGGTTGCTGGCGTTGTTGTCGCTCTGCGTGAGCGTGTAGCGCAGCAGGTCGCGGACGGGCAGTGAAATCACGGCCTCGGGGTGCTCCTTCAGCATAGGGCTCCAGGTGTCGGGGTCGAGGTCGCTGCGGTTAATGGTGAGCATGGTGTCGAGCAAAAGCCCTTTGCGGTCGAAATCCTCGCATACGGCAAGAGCCTGATGCACCTTGAACACGCTCATCATTGGGTAGACGTTGCTGTTGTTGACCGTGACGGTGTCCTTGTCGTTGACGATAAGCGCCACACCGACCTCGCCGGGACATTCGGCGGCGATTTTTTTGATGGAGTCGGTGAGAGCGGCAAACTCATCGGTTTTGGTGTCAGTGACACGGGCGGATTTACAGGATGGTATAAGTGCCAGCAGCGCAAGACCGCAGATTGCGATGCGGAATTTATTGCAGAAGAAAATTGTAGGCATATCTTGATTTAGGCATATCTTGATTTATGTGTTGTAAGTCAAACAGAAAATGTAGGGACGTGCCTTTGGCACGTTGACCCTGTGTAGGGTCGCGGCATGCCGCGGCCTATCCGCCGGATTAATCGACGCAGTCGCTTGGCTTTGCCAAGTTATCGACGCAGTCGCTTGGCTTTGCCAAGAAACATCGCAAAGCGATGTCCCTACATGGTTTTTGGCTGCAAATTTACAAATTATTTCGTTAAACTTTGTTGATTGTTTGTGGGGGGGTGAAAAAAGACATACCTTTGGGAAACTAATCTTCAATCAAATACCATCTTTCCTATGAAAATGATATCCTCTCTGCTGAATTCGAGAATTTCGCGCGTCTGCGTGGCTTGCATGGCCATGCTCGGCTTCACTGCCTGCTCGGATGAAGAATGTATGTACGGCACACCTGTTGCCGATTTCGAGGTAAAGGGATATGTGAAAGATGCCGCCGGAAATCCCGTATCTGATGCCATTTTGAAGGTTACATATCCTGACCGGTCATCCGGCGTCGAGGCAATCGGAAAATGTGTCTCAAATGCCTCCGGTACATACGAACTGGAGGGCGGGCTAATAGGCTTTAACAAGAATGAGGTCAAGGTTGTATGCAAACCCTCAGACCCGACCCTCGAGGCCGACTCGACTGTTGTCAAGCTCACCCAGACCCGCAAAGGCGAAGATATATGGGACCAGGGCGATTATGAGGCCACTGTCAACTTCGTGCTCAAGAAGAAGGAGGCCAAATAAGACCTTTACCCTTTGTGACAAAGCAAGCTAATCTACAGACAAATCACGTTCTTTTTATGAAAAAATTTCTCTCTTTGTTGAATTCGGCTGTTTCGCGCGTCTGCATGGCGGGCATAGCCTTGTTGGGCTTTGCGAGCTGCGCAAGTGATGAGCCGCAACCGGACATGTACGGTACCCCCCTTGCCGATTTCGAGGTAAAAGGATATGTAAAAGATGCCACCGGAAATCCTGTTACCAATGCCACAGTAAAGATGACTTATCGCAATAACCACTCTGGCGTAGAATGGATTGATAAAGGCGAAACCAATGGCGATGGAGCATATAAGCTGGAGGGTGACCTCATAGGCTTCAATCGGTATGAGGTCAAGGTTGTCTGCAAACCCTCAGACCCGACCCTCGAGGCCG
Organism: Muribaculaceae bacterium; assembly: GCA_051890455.1. Classification (GTDB taxonomy): domain Bacteria; phylum Bacteroidota; class Bacteroidia; order Bacteroidales; family Muribaculaceae; genus CAG-873. Next base: position 8,858 of record JBJFEE010000047.1, on the reverse strand, counting down.
ACTCGACTGTAGTCAAGCTTACCCAGATTCGCAAAGGCGAAGATATGTGGAACCAGGGCGGATTCGGGGCTACGGTCAACTTCGTGCTCAAGAAGAAGGAGGCCAAATGAAGTCTCTTTCGCTCAGGCAGAAGATTGCTCTCGAACTGAACCGCCGCGTAAAGAATGAGCGCCGCCGCGAGCATCAACTTCGGCAGTTGTTCTGGGAATGTACGTGGCGCTGCAACCTGTCATGCCGACACTGCGGAAGCGACTGCAAGAGCTCGGCTACGTTGCCTGACATGCCAGCCGAGGACTTTCTGCGCGTCGTTGACTCCATCATCCCGCATGTTGACCCGCATCGCGTCAATATCATCATCACCGGTGGCGAGCCGCTGGTGCGTGCCGACCTGGAAAAGGTTGGCCTGGAACTCTATCGCCGTGAGATGCCGTGGGGAATAGTCACCAACGGTCTGCTACTCAACGAGAAACGCTTAGCGAGCCTGCGTGCCGCCGGCCTCCACAACATCACCATCAGCCTGGACGGACTGGAGGGGACACACAACTGGATGCGTGGCCGAGCCGAGTCGTTCCGCCGCGCCGTCAGCGCCATCCGCATGGTGGCCAAGGCCGAGGACCTCAATTTCGACGTGGTGACCTGTGTCAACCGCAAATCCTTGGCCGAGCTCAACGACATCAAGGAGCTGCTGATAGATGCCGGAGTAAAGCGCTGGCGCCTGTTTACCATTTTCCCGTCGGGCCGCGCCGCCCAATATCCCGAATTCGAGCTCAGCCGGGACGAGATTCGCGCGCTCATGGAGTTTATCGTGGCCACGCGCAAAGAGGGATGTATACATCCGTCGTTCTGCTGCGAGGGCTTTCTTGCCGGATACGAGGGACTTGTACGCGACAACTTCTTCGAGTGCAACGCCGGAGTATCGGTTGCGTCGGTACTCCTCGACGGCGGCATAGGCGCCTGTCCGAGCATCCGCGCCGACTATCGCCAGGGAAACATCTACACCGATGACTTCTGGGATGTCTGGCAAAACCGCTTCGAGCAGTACCGCGACCGACGCTGGATGAAAACCGGCCCCTGCGCCGACTGCCGCTTCTGGCGCTACTGCGAGGGCAACGGCATGCACCTCCGCGACAGCAACGGCAACCTGATGCACTGCCACCTCACGAAGGACTGAGCAGGCACGGTTAAATGTGTAGGATGTAATGGATGTGAAGGATGTACAGGATGTCCGGGATGTGATGGATGTGCCCTGACATCCTTTAACATCCAAAACATCCCCAACATCCAAAACAAAAATCATACTTATCAGTACCCGCGCTTCTTGCGCCGTGCACGTGCCATGGCCTCCTTGATTCCACCCTCTTCGAGAAAATCTTCTTCAAGAGCCTTCATCACTTTGGCAGGCATGGCGTCCAGCTGATATGCCAGCGTTAGCATGATGTTTGCTACTGTCTCGTCGCTGCGCACCTCGCAGCGCTGAACGTAGTCGAGCGGGTCGTTATGCGTCCGGTTGAACCTCCTTACGGCCTCCGTTTTGGGATTATCCTTGCCCCAGATTTCGTGTTTGTTCTGACGCAGAAAATCCTTATAGTCCTCCCGGAGCTCCCTCAGCGAGCCGCGGGCGACACCAATCAGCTTTATGCACATCTCGGCGGACACGACCTTGTCGCTGATACCCTCGATGATATTCTGCTTGCACGACCGGGCCGCCTGCCTCATCTGGTCAATCGTCCGCGTCCTGTCCGGGAAAGCGCGTCGGATAAACATCTCCGTGACATCGCTGACTATCGTCGACTTCCGGTACACACTCCAGTCGTGATAGTCCCCGCTAAACTTCAGAAACTCGTTACCCATATACCAATTTACTCCGGATGGGAGTTGAGCCAGTTGAGGTAGTCGGACATGTCGGTGGTGATTTTGCCTTCGGGACTGACGTAGACCCAGTTGCCGTCGAGCTCGCCCTCGTACCAGCCGCGGGTGGTTGCGCCGAGGTTGTCGAATTTGTGTGCCAGTCTGAGTTTGCCGTCGGAGCCGTAGACACCGTATTTGCCATTCAATTTGGCGGTGTACGTGTTGTAGTCGGGGTTGAAGTGGATGTCCTCGAAGATGGGCTCGAGAATCCAGCCGCCGCCGGTGTCGATGACGGCATAATGACCTTTGTATTTGACAATCGCCTGTAGCACGTTTGCGTCAAACTCGTTAGCCTCCTCGTAGATATAGTTGAGAACCATCTGCTTTTTGTCACGGTCGTAGGCATATCCGAAGATATTGCTCTTTTCGGCGATAATAGGCTGGGGCACTTTGGGTTTTTGGCCGAAAGAAGCAACGCAGGAGAAGAATAACACTGCCAGTAAAATAATTCTGTTATTCATGATGATGATTTTTTAAGGATTGATAATGATTATAGTAGTTCTCAGATATTTAAGCCTTCCAGATTCAGAAGGAGCCTCTTGGCTTCCAGTCCGCCCCCATAGCCAGTCAGACTGTTGTCGCTGCCGACGACTCTGTGGCAAGGGGCAAAAATAGAGATGGAATTTGCTCCGGTTGCATTGGCGACGGCACGGATCGATGACGGACGGCCGACACGGTGTGCCAGCTCGCCATACGAAATGGTCGTGCCATAGGGTATTTTCAGTATCTCCGCCCATACCGTCTTCTGGAAGTCGGTACCGGCAAACAACAGAGGCACGTCAAATGCCTTTCGGTTGCCGACAAAAAATTCGTCGAGCTGGGCCATGGCCGTCTTGATTAGGGGGGATGTCCCTTCTTCAATTTCGGCATTGAGCATACGTTTCAGCCGCCTGTCAATACAGGCGCGGTGTGCCTCGACCTGCCAGTCGCACAGGCAGAGCTTCCCGTCAAACGAACCCAGAACAAGAGTACCGCAAGGGGTCGGGCAGGGGGACACTTGTATGATTTTATTTGGCATAGCGTACATTATTGAGCAATAGATGCTTTAAGAATAAAAACCAGATGGTGACCGGAGGAATTTTTTAATTTTAAAATTTTCACTTTCGTCGAGGATGTATGTTGACCATATTGATGTATATGTCTTCCAGATGCTCGACACGGTAATTATGCTCGTCACCGATGATGCCGATATAGTCGAACTGGTATTCCATCGGTTTGCCCATCATGCGGATAAAGGCGTCGGCGGCGCAGGCCAGGCGGCGCTGCTTGCGGAGATTGAAGGCCAGCAGACCGTCCGGCGAGCCCTCCTTGCGCGTCTTCACCTCAGCAAAGATAAGGCGGTTGCCGCGCTGGGCGATGACGTCGATTTCGTAATGCCCCGAGTGCCAGTTGTATTCGATGATGGCGGCTCCCTTGGACGCGTAGAGGTCGCGGGCGACTTTTTCGCCCCATTTTCCTATAGAATTATGGTCAGCCATCGGTAGTTTTGCTATGGAGTTTTGTTATATTTTCGGTCAGACAAGCATGTCGGCCACTTATTTTGCGAAGATAGTGAAAATTGCGCTAAAAATTCCGTAACTTTGCCTATCTTTTATCGGATATGAAGAAGTTTAACCCGCCGAAGGACACTCTGACGGCTTACTAACCCATATAAGACTTACCAAATATGCCTATGCGAAAGTGGCGCATCGAGGACAGCGCCGAGCTCTACAATATTGCCGGCTGGGGCCGCAATTATTTCAGCATCAACGCCAAGGGACACGTCGAGGTTCGTCCCCGCGAGGACTGCGTCGGCGTCGACATCAAGGACGTCATGGACGAGCTGCAGGTCAGGGACATGACCTCGCCGGTGCTCCTGCGCTTCCCCGACATACTGGACTCGCGCATCGAAAAAATCTCGAATTGCTTCAACCAGGCCTCCAGGGACTATGACTACCAGGGCCGCAACTACATGATTTACCCCATCAAGGTTAACCAGATGCGCCAGGTGGTTGAGGAAATCGTAACTTACGGCTCGCGCTTCAACATCGGTCTTGAAGCCGGTTCCAAACCCGAGCTGCACGCCGTCCTCGCCACAAACATCGATGAAAACGCCGTCATCATCTGTAACGGCTACAAGGACGAGACGTATATCGAGCTGGCTCTCCTGGCTCAGAAGATGGGACGCCGCATCTACCTCGTTGTGGAGAAGCTGAACGAGCTGCGCCTCATCGCCGACATAGCGAAACGCCTCAAAATCAAGCCCAACATCGGCATTCGCATCAAGCTCTCCAGCAACGGTGCGGGCAAATGGGCCGAGAGCGGCGGCGACCAGTCGAAGTTCGGCCTCAACTCGTCCGAGCTGCTCGAGGCGCTGGAAATCCTCGAAAAACGCGACCTCAAGGACTGCCTCAAGCTCACTCATTTCCACATCGGCAGCCAGATAACGAAGATTCGCCATATCAAGAACGCCATGCGCGAGGCCATGCAGTTCTATGTACAGCTGTCGCTGAAAGGCTTCGAGATTGACTTCATCGACATAGGCGGCGGCCTCGGCGTCGACTACGACGGCACACGTTCTTCGGCCAGCGAGAGTTCGATGAACTACACCATCCAGGAGTATGCCAACGACGTCGTCTCGGCCATCGTCGACGCCTGCCAGAAAAACGGGCTCAAGCAGCCCAACGTCATCAACGAGAGCGGACGTTCGCTGACCGCACATCACTCGGTGCTTGTCTTCGAGGTGCTCGAGACGACCTCGCTGCCCAAGTGGAACGACAACGACGAGCTGCCCGAAGACGCCCATGAGCTTGCCCGCGAACTGTACGAGATATGGGACAACCTCAACCCCCAGCGCATGCTCGAGGGCTGGCACGACGCCCTGCAGATCAGAGAGGAGGCACTGGATATGTTCTCGCTGGGTATGCTCGACCTGGGCACGAGGGCGCAGATTGAGAAACTCTTCTGGTCGACGGCACGCGAGGTAGGACAGATGATGGCTTCGATGAAGCACGCTCCCGAAGAACTGCGCGCGATACCCCGTATGCTCCCCGACAAATATTTCTGCAATTTCTCGCTCTTCCAGTCGCTCCCCGATGCCTGGTCCATCGACCAGATTTTCCCCATCATGCCTATCTCGCGCCTGGACGAGAAGCCGACGCACACGTGTACAATCCAGGACATCACCTGCGACTCGGACGGCAAAATCGACAACTTCATCTCGTCGCACGACATTTCCGGTGCCCTGCCCGTGCACCATGTCAAGGTGGGCGAGACGTACTACATCGGCGTCTTCCTTGTCGGCGCATATCAGGAAATTCTGGGCGACATGCACAACCTCTTCGGCGACACCAACGAGGTGCATATCAACGTCTACAAGGACCACTACGAGATGAGCCAGCTTGTCGACGGCGAGACGGTGGCCGAGGTGCTCGACTACGTTCAGTACAATCCCAAAAAGCTGGTGCGCAACGTCGAGGCCTGGGTGACGGCATCGATGAAGGCCGGAACAATCTCGCCCGAGGAGGGACGTACTTTCCTGTCCTACTACCGTTCGGGCCTTTACGGCTACACCTATCTCGAAAAGGACTGATGCGGTATTTCCTCGACATCAGCTTCAGAGGCGCACACTACCACGGCTGGCAGATTCAGCCGGGAGACATCACGGTGCAGGAGGAGGTGCAGAAAGCCTTGTCGATGCTTCTTGGCAAGGATACGGCCATAACCGGAGCGGGGCGTACCGACGCAGGTGTCAATGCGTTGCACATGCCGGCGCATTTCGATTGTGATGCCGAACTGGATGCCGACCGTCGCCGTAACTTGTGTCGCTCGCTGTGCGCGATATGCCGTCCCGATATCACCGTCAATGCCTGTGTTCCGGTCGCTCCCGACGCTCATGCACGCTTCGACGCTACGCTGCGCACTTACCGCTATTTCGTTCACACACGGCCGGACCCGTTTGTATATCCGCTGTCGTGGATGTCGAACGGTCCTCTCGATTTCGAGGCCATGAACCGTGAGGCGCAGGCGCTGTTGGGAACGCACGATTTCACGTCGTTCTCGAAGCTGCACACCGACGTCCGCACCAATATCTGCACCGTCAGCCATGCCGCCTGGCACCGGATTGACGCGCATCGCTGGTACTTTGAAATCAGCGCTGACCGGTTCCTTCGCAACATGGTGCGAGCCGTTGTGGGCACGCTTGTCGACGTAGGCAAGGGCAAAGCGTCCGAGGGGCATGTATGCCGTGTAATGGGCCTTATGGACCGGTGCGGAGCCGGGACGTCGATGCCTGCGCAGGCTTTGTTTCTGTGGAATGTCGAATATCCTTATCCGCTTTGGCCGAAAGAAAAGATTGAATTGTTATGAGAGGTCGCAGAAAGAAAAAAAACAAAGGGTTGTTTTCCCCGAAATACCTCACCTGGGCCGTTGTCGGCGCCTGCATCCTGTTGGTAGTGGCCGGATGGACTTACTCACGCTCAATAACCGATAAACCGGATGTGCGTCCGGTAGCGACGGAAGCGGAAGTACTCCAGGAGGTGGTAATTCCCGAGTCAACCCAAAGCGAGATGATTGACTACACGGGTTTTACCGTGTCATTCAATTCCGACAAACATCAGCCCAACTATGTTGTGTGGGAGTTGACGGGTGAAGAGACAGATGGTGAGGTGCCGCGCCGAAACAAGTTCCTGACGGATTATCGCGTGAAGGGCTGTGCCTCCGATGCCGACTACCGCCGTTCGGGCTATGACCGCGGGCACATGGCGCCTGCCGCCGACATGAAATGGAGTCAGAAGGCTATGGAGGATTGCTTTTATTTCACCAATATCTGCCCGCAGGACAAACGCCTCAACTCCGGTGCCTGGGGCAAGCTCGAGGCCAAATGCCGCCAATGGGCGAAAAAGTACGGGTCGCTGGTGATAGTCTGCGGCCCTATCCTCACGGATGAGATGCCTGATGCCATCGGGCCGGACAGAGTGCCTGTGCCTCAGCGCTTTTTCAAGGTAGTGCTGGCGCGGGACGCCAATCCGCCCATGGCTATAGGCTTCATCATGAACAATGGACGTGTCGAGGGCGGGATGCAGCAGGCGGCGGTGACCGTAGACGAGGTGGAGCGCGTGACAGGCTTCGATTTCTTCAGCGCCCTGCCCGACGACATAGAAAACAAAGTTGAATCAACATGCCGGTTTGGCAAATGGTAAACAATACAGACATCAACGACACAATCTGCGCTGTCTCCACGCCGCACGGGGTAGGGGGCATCGCTGTCATCCGCATCTCTGGTCCTGGCGCGATAGACGTGACATCGAAACTGTGGAAGGGCAAGGACCTGCGTGATGTGCCATCACATACGGCGCACCTCGGAACGCTCAACGACCATGAAGGCGAATTTCTCGACCAGGCCGTAACCACGGTTTTCCGTGCGCCCCGTTCGTTTACGGGCGAGGACGTCGTGGAACTGTCCGTTCATGGCTCGCTGTACGTCCAGCAACGCCTTGTCGAGGCTCTGTGCCATAACGGAGCGCGCCTTGCCGAGCCGGGTGAGTTCACACGCCGGGCCTTTTTGTCCGGAAAGATGGACCTCGTCGAAGCAGAGGGCATAGCCGATATGCTTGCTGCACGCACACAGGCGGCTCATCGTCTTGCGGCAGCGCAGATGCGAGGCGGCATTTCGGACAAAATAAACGGCCTGCGCGAACAGCTGATAGAGCTGGCCTCGTTGCTTGAACTGGAGCTCGACTTCTCCGAAGAGGACGTCGAATTTGCCTCGCGCGAAGACCTCGCCGACAAAGCCAAAGCCATCATAGACGAAGTAACCCGCCTCCTCGCCACCTACAAAGCCGGTAACGCCATACGCAACGGCATCCCTGTAGCCATCGTCGGCAACACCAACGCCGGCAAATCCTCTCTCCTCAACGCCATCCTCAACGAAGACCGTGCCATTGTCAGCGACATCCACGGCACCACCCGCGACGTCGTCGAAGACACCATCACCCTTGGTGGCCTCTCCTTCCGCCTCCTCGACACCGCCGGCTTCCGCACCACCGACGATCCCGTCGAGCAACTCGGCATCGCCCGCTCCCAGAAAGCTATCGCCGACGCCTCCATCATCCTCCACGTCCTCTCCCCCGACACCGACAATATCGCAACCGCCGGCGATGCTTTAGGCACGCTAAGCGACACATCCCCCGACACGGCATCTGCCTACAACTTCCCGGCCGACAAAATCGTCATCACCGTCCACAACAAATCCGATTTACGTCCTGACGTCATGTCATCCACAGCAAAATCCAGCAAATCTTCCGTCGCCATATCCGCCAAAACCGGCCAAGGCCTCCCCGACCTAATCGCCCTTCTAACCACCCACGGCCGCACCCTGACCGCCCTTCAGGGCGACCTGGCCATCACCAACCTCCGACACAAAGAATCCCTGACCGCCGCCCTGACCGCCGCCCGCCAAACCCTCGAAGCCCTGCAATCCAACTACCCCACCGTACTGACCGCCCAGCACCTCCGCGAAACCATCTCCCTCCTCTCCCGCCTAACCGGCGCCATCACCGACCAAACCCTCCTCACCACCATCTTCACCCGCTTCTGCATCGGAAAGTAGATTCTGCGTGGGAAAGTGAAGCCATTACAAAGAAAATAATAAAATCTGCAAAAATAAGCCCGTAACACCCTTATTTTCAAGTGTTAAAGTTTGTGCTTATCTTTGCAGATTTTTGTTTCGGGTATTGTTTATTTGCAGATTTTTCTTTAACTTTGTCCCCCAGTTGTCCCCCGAAATAGTCGCAAAGGGTCAAAAACTGTCCCCCGGGGACAGAAAAAGTGTCCCTCGAAACAAAAGTCGGTGGTAATTTCTAAAACGATTAATGACTATGGCAAAGAAAAAATCAGCAAGCGTCCAAAGAGGACAAGTTAAGCTTCGCGAAAAGAAGCTTAAAGATGGAAGTTCAAGCCTGTACCTTGAC
>JBJFEE010000046.1:0-3554 GCA_051890455.1 Muribaculaceae bacterium | reverse complement strand
CTCAGAACAATCAGCTCAAAGGAGGTATGACAATGGTCGTACTTCCCCAGGAAACTCTCGATGAAATCATGGAGGTGGTTCATCGAGCAGCAGACATTCAGGGTGCGACATCGAAGCCTGCAGACGAGTGGCTCACCTCAGAAGAAGCACGGAAGATTCTCGGAGTCTCGTCAAAGACCTGGCAAAACTATCGTGACCAGGGTGTCATTCCCTTCTCGCAAACCGGACGCAAAATCTACGTTCTCCGCAGCGACCTCGACAACTATCTGAAATCTCACCGAATTAACCGTCGCTGAGCTATGGGAGAACACAATTCAATTTTACTGGAGCTTGTGAAATCAGCTCCCGGGACAATCCTAAAAGTAAATGCAGGCGACCTCTCGGAGTTCGCAGGAGAAATCGTCAGCGGCGTAGTTCAAGCATTAAATTCCGCTGCGGCAGAAAGAAAGGTCGTTGAACTGCTGACCATCGACGAGGTGTCGGAGATGCTTAAAGTATCTAAGATGACACTTCATCGTTGGGATAAGAGCGGCTTCCTAAAGAAAATCGACATTGGCGGACACCGCCGTTATCGTCGCTCCGATGTGGAGGCAATAACTGAAAAAGGAAAGCTGGAATAACAATGGCTGAAGATTTTACTCCCAAGAAAAACGAGCTTACCAATCAAGATGCAATGGCTATACCTGATTCAACGCATGCACAGGACTCTGCGTCTGTAGCATTACCGGCCTTTGACGGATTGAAAAAGCCCGGAAAAATTTCGCTTAACAAGCGAGGCCCCGAACTGCCCATTGACGGGTTGCCGCCCTCGGTTATCCGCTATATTGAGAAGGTGTGCGAGATATATCATTGTCCCCGAGAGTTCGTCACCTGCTCGGTGCTTGCCACGGCAGCAACGGCCACCGGCAAGAAAATCAAAATAAACGAGGGTAAATACAAGAACTCACTCGTACTGTGGTTTGTGTTCGTCGCTCGAAGCGGCAGCAACAAGTCATATCCGATAAAGCTGATTTCAGCGCCGCTCCGCAAGATAGATGCCGAACTTTACGAGGCTTATCAGACAGAACTCGCGGCATATCTTGCCGTACCTGCAAAAGAAAGGGATGGAAATGAGCCGCGCTGCAAGGCTATTGTAATCGATGACTGCACCGATGAACGCCGTAGCGAGATCCTTTATCTGAACAATAAAAAGGATGAGGACAGTCAGCAGCCCTATTCCGATAAGCGAGGTGCCATCGGCATCTATCCCGAACTCAAAGGAATGTTTGATTCCAAAAACCAGTATCAGAACGGCGGCACGGCAGGTATCTCAAAACTTCTGCGCCTGTTCGACTGCGAGGACATCAAGGTTGACAGACGCAGCGGATATACCATGCTAATAAAGGATCCGTTCTGCAATATCATCGGCGACTTGCAGACCGGTTTGCTCCGGGCAACATTCGGAAGCGAACTGTATATGACCAACGGCCTGAACCAGCGCTTTCTGTTCTGCTTCGCCGAGGATATCGATTATCCCGACCGCAGCCACGAGACACTTCCTTATGCGATTGCCAAGGAGTGGGAGGGCACAGTCACGCTTCTATACCGTGGCATTTATCGGTCGGGAGATGAAATACCGGCAACACTTTTTCGCTGCACCGACGGCATTGTTACGCTCAGCGAAGGTGCCGACCGGGTATATAACACCTTTTACAACGCCCTGCAAAGCAAGAAGCGGCAGACCGACAACGATTACATAGCATCCATATACAGCAAACTACAGATTCAGGTGCTCCGTTATGCCGGAATAGTCCATGCCCTTGAAGTCGCAGAAGAAAAGGGACAACGCGCCGATTATTCAGTGATTCACGAAAGTACTATGGAGTATGCAGTGCGTTGTATGGACTACTTCGAGCACATGGCGCTGACGGTGTATGCCAAGCTCACCGAAGCGCCCGAAGTGAAGCCTCCTTGGGAGATGACCAATGCCGAGTTACTGCGGGCATTGAAGATGAAATTCCCGGACATCTCGCAGGGTGAAATCGCCCGTCTGATACGCAAATCTCCGGCCTACGTCTCAAAAGTCATGAATCAAAAATGAGGTTAAGGTTAATGCGCCACATAACTCATTAGATTACAGAGCATAAACTATTGAGAGAGCGTTAACTTCTCGTTAACCTTGAAATATTTTCAAAATTTCGAGAGAGGTTAAGCCCACTAAACGTACAAGTAATTGAATAATAATGAGTAACACCAAAAATTAACTTAACCTCCAAATCCCGATGCAAAAATGAAATTCCAAGATATACAAATCAGCGTCTATCGCGGTGTCAGAGATACCAAGGGGCACATTTCGACATTGTTTGAGTTCTTGAACAATGTTGAATATGATGCCATACAAGAGCTTCGCTCATGCACCGACCAGAACAGGCGCAAGCAGATAAAGCTTTCGTTGCCGCAGGCAACAATCAGCGGCATCTTCTCACCGACACGGGCTGCTGGCAATCTTGTGCGACATAGCGGATTGATATGCGTGGACATTGATGGGAAAGACAATCCGCATATAGCCAACTTCAATACACTTATCGAAGATACCCTCTCACAGTTGGAGGAAGTCGCTTATGCGTCACGCTCAGTCAGCGGCAACGGATATTTTGTGATCATACCGTTGAAATATCCGGAAGCGCACAAGGCACACTTCGAGAAACTTGTGCGCGACTTTGCCGCACTCGACATTGTCATAGACCGTGCATGCGGTGATGTAAGCCGTCTGCGGTGTCAGAGCTTCGACCTGCATCAGTATATAAATCTGAGTGCAAAACCGTATGAAGGACTATATCACGAGCCGAAGCCTATTCGACCTACATACACTTATAATTTCAGCGGCATTGATGCCGAAGACAAGGTTATGCAGTTATGCCGCGAGATAGCAAATCGTGGCATAGACTTGACCGGCAGCTATGACGACTGGATGAAGATTGGTGCCGCTTTATCCTCTCTCGGAGAAAGCGGTCGGCAGTGGTTCCATCTGTGCAGCGCACAGAATCAGAAATATAATGCCGCAGAGTGCGACCGCAAGTTCAACAATCTTCTCCGCTCCAATCGTCGGATAGGCATAGGCACATTCTTCTATCTCTGCAAGAATGCAGGTTTGGAAGTTTGACAGCTCCGGATATACGATTTACAGACTGTTTTTTGCGCACTCGCTTATTCCGGTGGTCATCATTTTGGGATGGTGGCCACCGGCAATTTTTTTCGGCAAATCTGTCGTATCAGATTATCACGTAAAAATTCTCGGAGTCGGTACAGCTTTAAAATTGGAGATAACATCGAGCCGAGAATATATATCAGCGGATAACGTGGAATGTCAGTTTTGCGTTATCGGCTGTTACTCTGCAAATTGCGGCATTAAAGAAAGTCGCGATTTGTAGTGGCTTGAAATTCAAATTGTATTGAAATTCAAGCCATTGGGGGTTACGGGGGCTTGCCCCCGTTGTGGCTTCAGACACCCCCCACCGCCCTCCGTGTTCTTTCCGCTCAAACCGCTTTGGAAAGCGGAATATGCAGAGCCATTG
>JBJFEE010000045.1:0-3577 GCA_051890455.1 Muribaculaceae bacterium | reverse complement strand
ATGTATAATGAAGTCTACGACCGACATACAGGACGATGCAGAACCGTCTCCACCATAGGCGTAGCCCTCATTATACATTATTCCTCGCCTTGCACGATGCACCATGCAATTTCTTTTCACCATCATTATCCGTTGCTCGTTTTTGCCTCGCAAGACATTCACAACTGTCAAAAACAGTATGTATGCAGCTCCTTTATATAACTTAGCTCATCATAATCAGAATAGCCTTTTCAATTTCTGTGAACCGAACAGTTCCTTGTCGTCATCAGAATAGTAATGGAAACATAAGACATCTGGAATATGACAGGATGGAGCATCCTTTGATTGTCTTTGCCAGACTTCTTCCACATAAGGTTTCCACCATTCGTTGATAATATAAGTGTTGGATTGGGGATAAGAAAAGTTTGTCTCGTTAAGCAGAGCATCCTTTCCAATAAGCGATTTAAGATATGCAGTCAGGACCTTTTCAACCAACTTATTTTGATTGTCAGTTGGGTGTTTTACATTAGATATTCTCCCGATATATATATACTTGAAATGCGGTCAATATCTTGGATGTGATGATTTGCATCCTTGAACCTTTCAGCAACACTTCTTTTGGTGACTCCACAATAATATGCCAATCTTGTCTTGGCATATTTCTTCAATCCACCGAATAGATAAAGCTGACAAGCCCCATTCATTTTTTCCCATTTTTCAGCTTCTTCTGGGGTCTTAAATGGGCCAAACCATTTTACGAGAAGTACATTTTGTTCCATATTACAAGTTACGTAATTAGGTTGCTAAGCATCTGTAACCAATTTCAATTCTAATTCACTCATATAAATACGTTTTGTCGCCACAAAGATATAAAGGTTGTTTCACTCAAAAGTAAAACAAGTTGTTAAACTATCCCTATTTCATAGGACTATCTGCTTTACAACATGAAAAGGTTACGTATCGACCTTCATTTCTCACCTCTTGCCGCAGCTTTTATCAGTTCTTGTAAGAAAAGTTACTGACACATGACATGACTGTACTACTTACCAAACCCGCCGCCCTCTGCCTTTTCCAGCCAACGTGTATGATTTCCATACAGCGTAGTGTATGATTTTCATACAATCTGCTTTCCACGCCCCCAGAACACTTGCCCGTTCGGAAGGCAAGCCCTACTTTCGCCTCAAAAACAAACGGATGTATCCGCCTAACACGTTATGCACATGATTCTCCACCACCTCAAGGTTGCCGGGCGCAACCTCATGAAGTTCAAGCTTCAGACGCTCATCTCCGTGCTGAGCATCGCCATCGGCATCGTCACGCTGGCCATCGCCCACGCCTTGGTGTCGGACGTCACGTTCCCCGCCATCTACAGCCAGCCATACTACGGCCGCACCTGCGCCGTGAGCCTTATGGCAGCCAATCAGAACGAGGCCAATCAGAACGAGGCCGACGACAGGCGCCGTACGTCCTTCACCCGCGACGTCATCCGTGCCCTCAAGCGCGACGGCGGTCTGAAGAGCGTTGAGCGCATGGCCATACCCAATGGCAACACCTTCAGCAGCATCGTGGAGTTTCATCTGGCCGACTCGACAGCGCGCAAGGCGGCCATGAACTACACCTCCATCGACCCCGACCACTTCAACCTGGCCGGGGTGCGCTCGGCCATCACGGGAGAGCCCATCAAAAGGTTGGCACCGGGCGAGGCCATCGTCAGCCGCAGCAATGCCACCACCATGTTTGGCGATGCCGACCCCGTAGGCGCCGTCTGCTACCAGACCAACGAGATGCGGCCCCTGCCGCTGACCATCGTCGATGTGTTTGAAGACCTCTCCGTTCACGAGGTGGCCCTCAGCAACAACACGGTCTATTTCTCGCTCGGAGAGCAGGACGGCGACCTCTTCGGAGCCCATGTGTCTGGAAACGACAGGGAGGTGTTCTACAGTACGACGGCGCTGATGGTGCTGCGCGAGGGCTGCACGGAGCGCCAACTGATTGAAGAACTGAACGCGCGGCTGAAGCCCTTTGCCCTCGAGGCCGGGGTGGCGCCGGCGGTCAGCCGGGAGGACATTCAGAGCGTCATCACCACGCAGACGCTGGTCCACCTCATCGGCGCGCTCATCCTCGTGGCCGCCATCATCGGCTTCCTGCGCATGGAGATACAGCTGTTCCTGATGCGCCGCCGCGAGATGGCCCTGCGCATCACCCATGGGGCCAAGCGCCGCCATCTGTTCGGTCTGCTCTTCACCGAGGTGGCGCTGGTGGTGCTGCTCTCGGCCGCCACAGCCATGGTGATGGCCCTGTGGGTGGTGGAGAACGTACAGACCACGCGGTTTGCCCAAATCGTCCGCGAAATGGACTTCTTCTCTCTCAACTTTGCCCCCTTCTGCCTCTATATCGGCGGTATGCTGCTCGTGGTCTGCGCCCTCGTCATCTGGCTGACCGTGGCGCGTGTGCGGCGGGCGGATCACGGCCTGGCCGGCCACATGCGGGGCAGCCGCTCGCACCTGTTCCGCTACGTCATGCTGGGCCTTCAGGTGGCCATCAGCACGGTCTTCATCTGTGCCACGTTCACCGTCAGCCGATGGTCCGGACTGGTCTTGCGGCCCTACCACATCCCCGACGACACGGCGCCCTACGAGGAATGCGCCTTTCTGGGCGCCACCGAGGCGCAGTATGAAATCAAGGCGCTCAAGGAGGAGATTGGCCGCCTGCACAGCCTGGAGAAGATGATGCCGCACGAGGTGTACTACCTGTCGCTGCCCGAGGTGACGGGCAATGCCGACGCCATGGCGACCCTTCAGAATCAGGACTACCTGCCCTTCCTCTGCACCGCCGACACCACCATCCTCTCGTTCTACGACCTGCGCGTGAAGTGGCTCAACAAGGGGGCCTGCGCGGGTCCGTGCCTGCTGCTGAACGACAGCGTCTATGCCCGGCTGCGCAGCGTGGGCGTGGCCCTCAACGGCACGCTGACCCTCCGGCGCTTCGGACCGATAGGGGCAGACTTGGTACTCCCCATAGCTGGCACCATCTCCTATGTGCCCTACGAGCGCCGCCAACTCTCCATCGCCGTCTGCCCGGCCATCACCGACGCCATGGCCACGGACTTCGTGCTCGTTCCCCGAAAGGGGGAGTATGACCGGATGATGCGCGAGACGAACGCCGTCATCGAGCAGATGGTGCCCACCATCGTGCAGCCCATGACGCACAACTTCCACGACTACTGCAGCGCCGCGCTGTCCGTGGTCAACGTCATGCGCTTTGTCAGCACCATCCTCGGCGTCGTGAGCCTTATCATCTGTGCCATGAGCCTCTACAGCACCATCGCCCTCGACACCCGGTCGCGCCGCAAGGAGGTGGCCGTCCGCAAGGTGTGCGGCGCCAAGAGCGGCGACATCTACCGCCTCTTCGGCCGCGTCTATCTGCTCATCGTCAGTATGGCGCTGCTCGTGGCCCTGCCCGTGGCGGTGCTCTTCAACGACATCATGTTCAGCGCCGAGGACCTCAATGACGAAACATTGTCCGGGGCCGACATGTCGCCGCTCTGGCCCTGCCTTATGGGCACGCTCGTCATCGTCGTGCTGATAGCCACTATCGT
>JBJFEE010000044.1:0-3594 GCA_051890455.1 Muribaculaceae bacterium | reverse complement strand
CCCCATCGTCGACCTCATCCTGCAGATTCGCGGTCTGCGCAAGCTGCTGACAACGTACATCGACGCGCTGCCAAAGCTGATAAATCCCGCTACGGGCAAAATCCACACCACTTTCAACCAGACGGTTACGGCTACAGGGCGCATCTCGTCCACCAACCCCAACCTCCAGAACCTTCCCATCCGCACCGACCAGGGCCGCGAGATACGCCGCGCCGTGGTGGCCGACCACGGCGACCTCATCCTCAGCGCCGACTACTCGCAGATTGAGCTGCGCCTCATGGCCTGCCTGTCCGGTGACCCGGCCATGGTGCACGCCTTCAACGCCGGCGAGGACATTCACCGCTCCACAGCGGCGAAAATCTACCACACGCCCCTCGGCGAGGTCTCCGACACGCAGCGCCGCAACGCCAAAACGGCCAATTTCGGCATCATCTACGGCATCTCGGCCTTCGGCCTCAGCCAGCGCCTCGGCATACCGCGCAGCGAGGCCAAGGAGCTGATTGACGGGTATATGCGTACCTACCCCGACGTCCAGAAGTACATGGACGAGTCGATAAAACGCGCCCGCCGCGACGGCTACGTCACCACCATCATGGGACGCCGCCGTTATCTGCCCACCATCAACGACCGCAGCCACACCGTCCGCTCCTTCGCCGAGCGCAACGCCATCAACGCGCCCCTGCAGGGCTCCGCCGCCGACATCATCAAGATAGCCATGGTGCGCATCTTCGACGAGATGGAGAAGCGGGCCATGAAGAGCCGCATGATACTCCAGGTGCACGACGAACTCGTCTTCGACATCGTCCCCGCTGAGCTCGAAGCCATGCAGGAGCTCGTCGTCCGCAACATGGAGGACGCCTACCACGCCTGCGTCCCCCTCACCGTCTCCGCCGGCGTCGGCGCCAACTGGCTCGAAGCGCACTAAAAAGCAAGGTTTTAAAAATGTAATTTATGTGATATATGTCATGTATGTATTGTATGTATCGTATTTGCCCAAGCGCCCCACATACATAACATCCACAACATAAATCACATACATAACATAAACCACATCTCAAACACCCCCACCCCTCCCCCATGACCCCCGAAGAAACCCGCCTCTTCAACGCCGAGTGGGCCAAAATGCTCTCCGGCGAGATATACGAGGCCACCAGCCCCGAGTTCCTGCGTCGCCTCGTGCTCACGCGCGAAAAGCTCCACCGCTACAACACCATGCCCGCCGACGACGAGGACGCCCTGCACGCCATGCTGCGCCAAATCCTCGGCGCCGCCGGCAAAAACCTGCACGTCAACCGCCCCTTCCGCTGCGACTACGGCGTCAACATACGCGTCGGCGACAACTTCTTCGCAAACTTCAGCCTCACAATCCTCGACGAGGCCCTTGTCACCTTCGGCGACAACGTCTTCATCGGCCCCAACGTCAGCATCTACACCGCCTGCCACCCCCTCGACCCCGACGAGCGCCGCACCGGCCACGAGTGGGCCGAACCCGTCACCGTCGGCAACGACGTCTGGATTGGCGGCGGCGCCACCATCCTCCCCGGCGTCACCATCGGCGACGGTGCCGTCATCGGCGCCGCCTCCGTCGTCACCCGCGACGTTCCCGCCCGCACCCTCGTCGCCGGCAACCCCGCCCGCCCCCTCAAAAAAATCTGACCCCGCCCCCGGGAGCCCCTGCATAAACGGACAGTGAAATTTTGTTTTGTGGGGGAGTTTGAGTATATTTGCGGGGGAAAGGAGTAAGACTATGAATATCAAAAAGAATACTGTTGACAATGTGCTTAAGGCGGCGGATTTTGTGATTAACAGGCCTACGATGACCGTCAAGGAGGCTTTCGCTAATCTCGGGGTGTCGCTGCCGCCTGCCGCCGGGTTTATCCTGGGGCGGTATCTGGCGTCAAATCCGTTCTTTTTGGGTATGCTCCTGGTGTACAACAAGAGGGTGCGGAAGCGCCGTGACGCTCAGGAAAAGGAGCGGCTGAAAAATGAGGCCATACGCAAACAGCAGGCCATCATCGACAAGCTGCGGAGAGAAAACGAGCTCAATCAGGAGGAAATCAAAAACCTGAAGGAGATGCTGGCCGTGCTCGAGGATTTAATTGCTAAAATGGATGCGGCCTGATGGATACACGTAAGAAGGGCGGGTACAAATACTCGCAGTCGGAGAAGGAGGCGCTGCGCGTGCTCAAGATGCAGGAGCAGGACCTTGAGTCTCTGGGAAACGACACGTCATCGCAGACCGATGAGTTGGGCGAGCTCCGCAAAAGAGTGGAGAAGCTCTCGGCGACGCTCGGAGTGGCCTCAAAACCCAAAGCGGAGGATGCGGAAGTGCCCCGGACCACGCTGAACATCCCCGTCAGCGACATTCCGTCCTGGGAAAGCCTGGTTGAACGCGCCGGCAATGAAGTCACGGCCGACGTGGCCTTCGAGAACCTCCTCTCCGGGGAGGAATTCGACTACTGCATCGAGGATGTCGGGCGAATAAACGACGTGTTCATGAGCAGGACCAACCTGACCAAATCGGACATGTCGTTCCTGGCCGTCGCCACTGCCCTCCAGACCCTGCGCTGGATTCTGTGCAATCAGCTTTTCGGCGACGCAGGCGCGACCTTCAGCACTGACGACGTGCTGAAGCGCCTCGACCGGAAAATCAAGGACGGTGTTTCAGGCAGAAACATCGATTTAGCGAACCTCGGCAGTAAGAAGCGTCCCGTCGGCCATAAACCGTGGGAAAACATCATCTTTGACTCCGCGCCTTACGATGTCACGGCCGGTCTGCCGGGCACGGATACGGACGGCAGTCCGCGCCACAAGGCATTCGGGCACCATCCGGTACTGGGCTGGCTTTTCGGAACGGCCAATCTGATAACCGATACCGTCACGCTCAGCAACTTCTCGTCATACCGGATTGAGAGGAACCCTTATCCCAGGCTTGGCGCACATACGTCGCTCCCCAAAATCCTCCGCGAGACAGTCGACAGCACTAAAGAGGACTGGCTGAGGCTTCCGGCGGGCATCTTTGCCCAATACCGCAACATGAGAGCCGACGAGCTTGCCCGCTACGGGCTGCCGGCGCCGTCCGCAGACGCTTTCTCCGAGGACTTCGCAGGCGACCTGTACAAAAGCCAGTACGAGTCGCTGTGCCTGTTGAGAGAACTGAAGATTGACGAGAAACGCGCTGCCGTGTCCATCTTCATAAACATGGTGGTCGGTCTGGTTCACGGACTTTCGTACGACCCCGCCAGGGACGGAGAGCGGAAATTCTTCGAGGCCCGGACACGTAAAATCCTGCTGCTGTCCAACTCCCTCGCCTCGGCGGGAAATTTGGCCTTTTGCACCGTAACCGAAAATCTCGGCAAGCTAGACCTCGGCGGACTGATAGTCACCGCCGGCCGGTTGTTCTCCGACGTCCGTTTCATCACCCGCCTGAAGGAGGAGTTCATCGAAAAAGAAATAGACAAAAGCATCCGGGAAGAACTGGCATCCATTGACGCCAATTTCATCCGGCCGGAGCAGTGACAGCCAATGATATTGCGGAACCAAGAGGCTGTGTCAAAATAGCCTAAATGTAGGGACATGCCTTTGGCATGTTTA
>JBJFEE010000043.1:0-3596 GCA_051890455.1 Muribaculaceae bacterium | reverse complement strand
TCATCGTGGCTCAGCGCAAGTTCGACCGCTGGTACGTCTACTTCAAGGGCGTGGCTCCCAAGGACAACGTGGGATGCGGCTGCAAGACAGCCAAGAGCGCGATGCGCTACATGCACCTGCTCAAAGCACGATACGGAGCGACTATCTCCCAAAACATCTACGAACGCCTCCAGTTCGAGGCAGCGAGGGAGGCGTAAGCCTCTCTCGCTGCCTCCCGAAAGTCAAACCTCAAAATCTCACGACGATGAAAGAATATATTTGCTACACAAAACAGGGTCATTGGACCTTCTACGCCGACAACGACATTGACGCGATGCGCCTGGCCCTTTTCTACTGTTGGCGCGACGGCGAGGACTTCGATAGAGTGGAGTTAGGCAAATACTCCAAAGCCTATACTCTCCGCATCTGTCAGATTGACGAAAGAAACTCAATACAAACCCTTTAATACCCGAAACAATGAACCAGTTTGAAATGCCTTATCTGTTCATCTTCTCCAACGAAGAACTTTGCCGCCTATGGAGCGCCTACCGCCAAATCGCTCGCGTAATCCGCGAGAATCAGGAACGCACCCACATCGCGATCCTCGAAGACGAGGTACGCTCCGGGGCGCACTTCCGTGCCAAGGTCATCGTCGAAGAATGCCGCCGACGCGAACAAGCCGGTCGCGGCTGCTTCGAGTTCAACGAGGGCAACGATACGTTCATAATGTGGGAATAACATCCCACATTATTCGCATCGAGGCTGACCCTCCGGGGTCGGCCTCTCTTTCTATGCTCGCTATCGCTTATACCTCCGGTAGTACACCGCTCCCGATGATCGCTGATACCTTGCAGGTGGCCGACACGTTCCGTCGAGGACTCCACTTATACCTCCGATGGTGGGACACGGTCGGCACCGCCTCCTTTATACCTTGCAGGTGGCTGACACGTTGCGCTGACCGCTTCACTTATACCTCCGGTGGTAGCACCGCTCCCGATAGTCGCTGATACCTTGCAGGTGGCTGACACGTTCCGCAGTCCGCTTCACTCATACCTCCGGTGGTAGCACCGCTCCCGATAGTCGCTATTACCTTGCAGGTGGCTGTCTTTTCTGCGGTCATACCACAAAGGTAACTTTGTGGCATGGCTCATCGAATTATATATAAGCCTCAGGGCATTATACTTTCTTCGGCTATCGGCAATATCGGTGTCGATGTCGATGGCTCGTATGTGGACGTGACGCTGACCGCTCCCGGCGGCATCGCAGTCCTGACGGAGCGTTACTATGCTTACGCAGGGCAGGTAACGCTCTATGACCTCGCTTCTCTCATCGAGGCAGAGATGCGCTCGTCGGGTTATTCAACCGCTGACTTCACGCTCTCTGTGTTCACCGATAATCCCGGTAACAAGGGCGATTCATGTGTGCTCCACGTCATGTACTGCGACCGATTTTCGGTCTGTACCGACGTGCCGAAATTCCTCAAAGAGAATTTCCTGACAACTCTCTCCATGCGCCGTGTCGCCTCCGGCTCCACGGTGTCGCTTTTCTTCTACGCCGAAAAGAACGAGAGTGTCGCTTACACCATCGCCCACACGTTCCGAAAGACCGGCTCCGATGCCGTCTATCGTCATTCCTATACCGTTGACAGCGCCGAGACTGCCGCCTCGTCTGGTGTCGTTCAGCTCAATATCTCGCTGAACTCAATCGCGGCTGACGCAGCTTCTTTCGCCTCCGCAAGGCTCGGCGAAATCGCGCTGCTGTCATTCACTGTCTGTTGCGGTCAGCGGTCAATCTCAGTTTTCGTTGACCCCATTCTCAGCGACCGCAACACGTTCATGTTCCGCAACTGCTTCAACGTGTGGGACTCGGCAACTTTGCCTGTCGTTACCAAGGCAAAGACCGATGTCGAACGCTCGACTGCCATTATAAACGGAAAGTCTCACTTCTACAACCAGTCCACGGCCAAGACTTTCGAGGTCGAGGCCGGACCACTCACTTCTGACGAAGCTGAGTGGATCGACCAACTCTTTTCGTCATACGAGGTATTCCGAATCGAGCCTAACGAGGTCGATAGCTACGACCCTCTCATTCTTACGCCGGTTCTCATCACCGACTGCACCTGCGAGGTTCAGGACGGCGACGAGAAACTTAACACAGTCAAGTTCACGTGGCGATACGAAGACAATCGCCCGTTGGTACGTTTGTCTGCATCGCCCGGCATATTCACATCCCCATTCAACATAGTCTATTCGTAACCAATGGCTCGCTCGATACACATATCAACCGCTCGCACAATGCTCAACTCCGGCGACCCTGTCGATATTTCCGTCTGGAAATCCGACGGATCGATCCTCGAGCTCCGTAACTGCATCTCTCTGCGATACAGTTTTTACGGAGGCTGGAGGAACGTAAAGATACTTTCCTCCGGCGAGTGCCGCAAAATTCGCGACTGCTGCATCTTCCGTGTCAACGACCTTGAAGTATTTTTGTAGCCAAATTGTTACGCTTATTTCGTTGAAAATGCGTAACTTTGTACTACTTAAATCTACAAAATATGAAAAAATTACTCCTATTTCTTCTCGTTATGTTATCTGCGGTAAGTTTTTCTTCTGCCGCTGAGACAGCTACAGTTGTTGCACCAACAACAAATGCCGTAAACAACTACCTATTATATCCTACAACCAATATTTATACATTCCTCAAACTTGATACAAGGAATGGTAAAATTTGGCAAGTACAATATTCTATGGATGATAACGAGTTTGAGGTGGTACTAAACTCGCGAGAATTAGTTGCTACTGGTAAGCCTGGGCAGTTCGCCTTATATCCTACGACAAATAATTGGACTTTTCTTCTTCTTGATACTATAAACGGTGATGTTTGGCACGTACAATGGTCTCAAGAAGCAGAAAATCGCGGTATAATTCCTATTCGCTCATTATACTAATGAAAAAGATTCTACTCATACTCATATTGTCGTTCTTGACTTGTTCAAACATTCAAGCCAAGAAACTTTTTGTTGAAATGGAATTTCACAAAAATTCCATTAAACTCGATGATGGTTCTAATAAGAAACGACAACCAATAAAAGGAGAAAACGGTAAAGACTTAAAGTTTACATCACTTATAGGCGCTCTAAACTATATGTCTTTACAGGGATGGGAGCTAATAGACACAAAATCAGTTACACAAGGTGGTACTTATGGGGGATATGGCAGCACAGATACGAAAGTATATTACATCTTCTCTAAAGATGTAACTGATGAAGAACTCGAAAGTATCGTCAAAAATAGCTATAAAGAATAGGCGTCTTTTCGCAACCGTCATAAGGTCCATAACTTCGCTGAAAAATCAGCAAGTTATGGACTTCTCATTTTCAGAACTCAATCTTAACTCCGTCGAAACGCTTCCGGGCTTCGAGGCCCGTGCTGCGTTCACCGTCAACTCGGCCACAATCTTCCGTGAGGAAATCGACATTGTGCCTACAATCGTTGACGAAAATCTCTCTTATATTCCCTGGGGCGGCGACAATCAAATGCCGTTCAAAATCATCGAGCACATCGAGAAGGACGAAACCCTCGCCACTTGTCAGATATTCAACGCCGAGGTCTGCTATG
>JBJFEE010000042.1:0-3742 GCA_051890455.1 Muribaculaceae bacterium | reverse complement strand
TACCTTACTACGCTGCGCTCTTTAAGGGTAAGTGGTACAACATCAAGCAGCTCATTGGCATAGCCAAAGAAGCCAAGCTGAAAAATTCAGCCCCGATTAAGTACCACATCGAGGTCGGCGCAAAATACTGGGAGAGTATTTTTCGTGCTGAGGGCATCACCGACCGTCGCAAGCAACAGGAGCGGATTGTCCGCGAGAAACAGCAGATTCTCGACTTCCTCACCGGGGCCGAGAACAGCGGTAAAGCCTGGTTCTCGACGTTCTACGTCACGCCCGACGGCAAGGAACAGCACGACGTTGTCATCAACAAGATTGATGACAGCAAGGAGGGCGGCGACTGGGAGACCGACATTCAGGAAGCAATCAATATGATATGCTTTACTATGCGAGTGCATAGTAATCTTGTCGGCTCAGTGCCGGGCAAAGCCCAATCCAACAACTCCGGCTCTGACAAGCGCGAGTTATACACCATCGCCCAAGCCCTCCAAAAGCCGTATCACGACCTGCTCTTTACCGTTCACCGTATCATAATCCGGATGAACGGATGGGAGAACGTCACGGTAGACGTGCCGTTCATTCAGCTTACCACATTAGACGAACATAAAGACGCTAAAAAAGTTACCGCCAATGAAACTGATAACAACTGACGAGCAGTTGCGCTCTCATATCCCCAACATCATCGCCTCGGTCAAGGGCGAAGTGCCCTTTATCGAAAGGCTTGCGCTCTTTCTCGACCTTGCCGAGGACTGGGTCAAAACTATTTTCACGAGTGAAAGCACGTTTAACACCATCTGCGGCTATACCGACAGCAACAATATCAGGATATTGTGTTCTCGGCTTGTTGTGGCAGACGCTTTGCGCCGTGCCATTCCCTCGCTTGACATCGTGCTTACGCCCAATGGGTTTGCGGTGGTGAACACCTCAAATCTCGCTCCGGCATCGAAACCGCGTGTCGATAGGCTCGTCGGCTCCATGCTCGCCCATCGCGACGATTGCATCGCTGCTTTGCTTCCCGAACTTGTCGGGGCAAGCAAGTGGCTCGCTTCATCTCAGGCTCAATTCTTCGGAGCGACACTTTTCCCTGACCTCAGCATTGTTGACAGCCTCGGTTCTGTGCAGGGCAGCAGATGGGAAAAGTATCTCGAACTCCGCTCACAGGTCATAGACCTTGAAGCGTCGTTGGCCGAAGAATGGTTTTCGCCGGAATTGATGTCAGCGCTCCGCTCCGAAAATCTGCGCGGAGATCTGACCGGAAAGCGGAGTGAGATTGTCAGGCAGGTAAAAGCGCAGGTCGTGGGTTACCTGCGGTCGGGGTCGTTCAACTCGCGTAGGCTCGCGGATATTGTGAATTATATTCGGCTGAACCCCGAATCTTTCAGCGAATGGCATAAATCGGAAACCGCGAAGTTGTTTGCCCCGCCGGTGTTCAGGAACGAAAAGAAAGCCTCCGGCTATTTCTTTTAGCGGTGTCAGGGCATTTCAGCAGTCGGAGAGCGAAGCCGCAAGGGGCATTTGTCGGACATACCGAATTGGAGTTATGACACGAGGCACTGATTTTCCTTCACAAAGTTAGACCCGGCGCTCGCTATGTCAAGGACAGGCAGGTTGTCTGCCATTCTCATACTTCCGAAGCGCAGCCAATCCTTGACAAGGCCGCTCTCTATGCCGTGTCTGTTTATTGTTCGTAAAATCAAAAGTGCTTCGGCACATAACTCTAAATCAATTCGTTATGATACAACCCGACAAACGCCCCGTACAGAGCGACTTCGCAAACATCTCCGACTACTCGCAGAAATGCCCCGACGGAGCAAGAAAGTTCTTCGCTTTCGTTCACTTCACCGATGACTCGACTTGTCTCTGGTCAAACATCTTCACCTTCAATCGCTCATGCGCCACGATGCTCGTGATTGAAAAATTCGGGGACTGCCTCGAATACATCAGCAGCATCAATATCCACGAATCGGAATATTGAACGACCCGACCCAGAGCCTCACCGAGCAATCGGTGGGGCTTTTACCTGCTGAAAGTTGGCTGTATTCAATTATTATTCGTAACTTTGCGTTATCATAAAAAACATTGTCATGAAAAAACTTATTACTGTCATACTTTCAATTATGGTATGCATCTCTTTGTATGCACAAAAGGATGTTACCAAATTCTTGGGATTTCCAGTGGATGGTTCAAAATCAGAGTTGATTAAAAATCTTAAGACTAAAGGATTCCGTCTCATAACAGTAGGAGATACTGATATGTTGACTGGACGTTTTAACGGCTCAGATGTTCATGTTTATATCTCCACAGAAAATGGGAAAGTTTCACGAGTAATGGTATGTGATGAGAATTGTGTTGGAGAAACAGATATAAAAATCCGCTTCAACAGACTTTGTCGTCAGTTTATGAACAATGGTAAGTATTTATCACTCAATGATTATACCATTTCGGACGATGAAGATATATCCTATGAAATGGCTGTAAGAGACAAGAGATATGAAGCTATCTTTTATCAACTACCTGAGGGTGCGGGTTTAGAAGCACTTCAAACGTCAATACTCCAAAAGGCTCAACCCAAATATAGCCAAGAGCAATTAGAAAATCCTACTGATGACCTAAAAGCTCAATTGTTTGCTGAATATAATACTGACTTACTTCAAAGTGTTAAAAATAAACCAGTATGGTTTATGATTTCAGAATACCATGGTAAATTCTACATTACCATGTTCTACGATAACGAGTATAATAGAGCACAAGGCGAAGATTTATAATCCCTGTCTTTTCTCCATAGAGTGCTTTACCGTACTTTCGCAGTACGATAAAGCACTTTTTCTATGCAGACAACCTTTAGCTCGACGAAACGTAGTTCGTCAATCTCGATTAACTTCTTCGTGCCGCAGGGCTGGCACGAGCTTTCCGATAAACAGCTCCGCTATGTTTATCAGCTTCTCGCCAACGAGTTCGCGACCGACGAGGTCAAGACCCTTTGCTTGCTCCAATGGAGCGGCACAAAAGTAATCGGTCGCCAAGACAGCGGGGCGTACCTTCTCAAAAAAGAAAAGATCCTTTTTGAGGTTACGCCTTTGACCCTCGCCGAGCTGCTTCCGCATCTCGAATGGCTCGGCTCTATCCCGACTGTTCCCGTCCGCATCTCTAAGATTAACAGCCAACACGCTCTCCCGGCAGACTTCTCCGAAGTGCCGTTTGAGACGTTCATCATCTGCGATAACCTCTATCAAGGTTATCTCCAGACGCAGAATGATGAACTGCTCGACCAACTCGGCGCAACGCTCTATGGCAAGTCTATGACTTTCAAGCCATACGAGCGCATCAACATCTTCTACTGGTTCGCCGCGCTCAAAGATACCTTCTCGCGCAAGTTCCCGGATTTCTTTCAGCCGATAGATGCCGCCACCGGCGGAAACCTGCTCGGCTCGTCCGTTGCATCGGTCGAGGACGCGATGAACGCGCAAATCCGTGCGCTCACCAAAGGCGATGTTACCAAGGAGCGAGAAGTTCTCGCCCTCGATACTCACCGTGCGCTCACTGAGCTGAACGCCCAGGCACGGGAGTATAAGGAGTTGAACGCTAAAACCGCATCCAAATGACAGCGCAGCTCAATGGTCGTTGGGACGCAACGACTTTCTTCGAGAAGCTGACCGCCACAAACCGCCTCGCTATCGCCAAAGGTTTTACCTTCTGCCGTGTCAGCGGCTTGGAGGGCTTCGAGGAAGCCCTGGCGCAGATGCAG
>JBJFEE010000041.1:0-24644 GCA_051890455.1 Muribaculaceae bacterium | reverse complement strand
TTTCTCGATGGTGCAGTGGTCGAGGTCTTCGTCGTTCCAGCCGTCGACGTTGTCGGCATAGATAATCTGCGAACCGGCTTTGAGGCCGAGGGGTGCCAGCAGGTCCCAGTCGCCGCCGACGATGCCGAGGTCGCGTCCCAGCGTGAAGTCGTCGACGTGCTGAGTGGGTATCTCCGGCTTAATGAGATTGAACTGGAGGGCGGTGGGGATGCCGTCGCCGGAGAGTACGTCGCCGAGGTCGGCGAATTTGATCCACTCGGCGTTTTCGTACCCCTTGATGCGTGTAGCGGGCTCTTCGGGCGAGAGTACGAAATAGAATACGCCGTCGGGGTTCTTTCGGGTGTCGAGTACCAGCTTCGTGCCCAGGGGGTAGGTGCGGTCGGGATTGTCGTGACGTTTGGCGGTGATGCTGATGCCGGCCTCTGCGCGTAGATGGTAGTCGGTGAGCGGGTTGGTGATCTTGAGGTAAATCTGCGGGTTCTGAAGCGATACGTCTGTGCCTGTCTGTTCGAGGATGTCAGGGAGGCTGGTGATTTCCACCTCGGGGATGTCGATGTTGTCGAGGGTATAGTTGATTTCGCCCGAGAATCCGGTTATCAGCGTCGGGGTCATCACGTAGTCGATGCTGAGGGTGATGTGGCGGGGAATATAGTCACCGGCGGAGAGACTTAATTCGGAGGACTTTACAACGGTGTAACCGCTGAGAAGATAGAACTGGCCCGAAACGGATATGCTGCCCTTGTCACTGTGGTTCTCTTTTGCCGATCTGAACGTTGCCTCGTTTATCGAGAGCAGATATTCCAAATCCAAACCGGTGGCGCGTACTGTGAGATCCTTCTTTGCGTTGGCGGCTGTGACGGCGGGTACTTCGAGCACGCCGGTTGTCTTGCTGTATCGGGCACCGGTGACATTGTCGATGCTGACGCCAAGGAGGCCCTTGGGCAGCTGCAGCCTGACGTCGGTGAAAGAGGCTGTGTGCACTTTGCCGGCGAGCTGCGGGAAGCTGAGGCTGATGGTGAGCGACATGTCGCAGCTGACGTTGTCTACACCGTCGATATATTCGCTGATGGCATCCGACTGGAACCGGAACGAGCGCTCTTCTGATTTGATTTCATATTTTAGCTCGGCAGGGAGGGCTTCGGCAGGGATGTCCTCGCCCAGGTCGATGGCCGTAGATGAGCTTTTAAGGTCGGGACGTGCGAGAGTGATGTCGCTGACTTCTATTTTTTCGGATTTAAAGTCGCCCTTGCGGGTAACAACATATTCCCCGTCTATGACTTTTACGACGTTGTCGGGGTTGCTGTAGTCGATGTTGAAAATGTTTTCGAGGTCGATGGGTTCGATGTTTACCGGCACGGTCAGGTCGTTGACCGGTATCTTCACGGTGGTGTCGACGTCGGCGAGGTCATACTTGTCATCGACGCAGGCAGTCAGGGACAGTAAGATTGCTCCTGCGGCCAATAGGGGCTTGTAATGCATTGTTTATAAAAGGTTTGTGATTGGTTGGTAAACTTGTCAGTATGAATTCCGGTGATGATTTAAACCCGGCAAAAGCGGGAAAAGGATTAGACTGAAAATGCGAAAAATCCTTTTGGGGGGACTTTTCGCATTATTGTGCTATTCGTCAGGATTGTTGTTGCGGGGGTTGTTGTTGAGGAGGGCGTCATCCTCCTTGACCAGCTCGGCGGTGGTGGTGCCGTCGGCTGCCACGTTATCAGCCACGCCGGGATAGCTGTCTACAGCTTTTTTGAATTTGTCGTCGTAATTTCTATCGTCCATAATAGTGTGTTTTAGGAGTTGTTGAAACTAAAACGCCGGCAGGCGACAAAAGATTTTGTTATATCGGTTATGAGGGCTGGCAGTCGGTTGAAGGCTCCAGAGGGAGTTTGTTGAGCTCTTCGATGTAGTCGAGGATGGCATTGCGGCCGCGTGTGTCGACCGACGAGGTGCGGAAGACGGGAGGCAGCTCCTCCCACTGCTCGAGCAGCATCCCGCAGTATTTGGCGGTCTGTATCTTGCCTGCGTTGGACGACAGCTTGTCCATCTTTGTGAAGACGATGGAGAAGGGGATGCCGTTCTCGCCCAGCCACTGCATGAACTCGAGGTCGATGCGCTGGGGGTCGTGGCGGGCGTCAATCAAAAGGAAAAGATTGGTCATCTGCGCGCGGCCCAGGATGTAGCTCTTTATCATCGTCTCGAGCCGTGCGCGGTCGGCCTTGCTGCGGCGGGCAAAGCCATAGCCGGGTAGGTCGACAATCTGCCATTCGTCATTGATGATGAAATGATTGATGAGCATGGTCTTGCCCGGCGTGGCCGACGTCTGCGCCAACTGACGGTTGCCGGTGAGCATGTTTATGAGCGAGGACTTGCCCACGTTGGAGCGGCCGATGAAGGCATACTCATGCATGGGAGCGGAGGGGCACTTGTCGACGGAAGGGGATGATGTGACGAAACGGGCTGTGTTTACTATCATAGATTGTCGGGAAATGCGTTTTACGCGTTGCAAAGGTACATAATATCTATGTAGTAACAAAATTATTCGTACTTTTGTGCGTGTCTTTCGATTTCAGACAGTTCAGCGTAGAGGACGGCCGGTGCGCCATGAAGGTGGGCACCGACGGAGTCCTGCTGGGCGCCTGGGCCATGGCGTGTGACGGTGTGCGTCATGCCGCCGACCTCGGTGCCGGCAGCGGTGTCGTGTCATTGCTGATTGCGCAGCGTTTCCCGCAACTGGCGGTGACGGCTGTCGAGAATGACGTTGACGCCTGTGAGGACTGCCGCGAAAATTTTGCGCGGTCGCCATGGCCGGAAAGGCTGTCGGCTGTGTGCGGCAATGCCCTGGGTTTCCGTCCCGATGTGGCTCCCGGCCTCATCGTCAGCAATCCGCCGTTCTTTACCGAGAACCTGAAATCGCCGGACGCGGCCCGGGCTTCGGCGCGTCATGCCGGAGTGCTGTCGCCGCTAAGTGTGCTGAAGATAGCTTCGGAAATTCTTGACCGGCAGGGCTCGGTGGCGCTGATTTTCCCTGCGGCGCTGGCCGACGAGGTCATATATCATGCCGAGATGCTGCACCTCAAGGAACGCCGCCGCCTTGACGTCTCCACAAGGGAAGGGCGCCCCGCCGAGCGCACGCTGCTGCAGCTGAGCCGTATCGACGGACCGCCCCGGCGCGCCCGGATGGCCATAAGAAGGCCCGATGGCGGATATACCGAAGAATACCGCGCCCTTGTCGGCGAATTTTATAAATACCTGCCAAACAATTAATAATATAAGTATATGCGATTTACCATAAGCCTGCCCAAGCGCCTCGGTCTGTTCGTCCTTGTGGCGTTTCTGTGTTTTGTCATCACATCGTTGCTCATCGGTTTCGTCATCAAAATCTTTGGTATGACCGAGCCGTCGACCCGCATCCTGGCCGTCATCCAGGACCTTGTGCTCTTCATGTTGCCGGCTTTGGTTACGGCCATGCTCATTACCCGGCTCCCGGCCACCTTCCTGATGATTGACCGGCGCCCCGAACTGAAGCTGCTGATGTGGGGCTTGCTGGCACTGGTATTCTCCATCCCGGCCATGGAGACCATCATCGCCTGGAATAATCAGATACAGCTTCCGCCGGCCCTCGAGGAGCAGCTGCGTCAGGCCGAGATGCAGGCACAGCAGATGATAGAGGTCATGCTCGGCGGCCACAACGTCGGCTCGCTGGTGATGGGCATATTGCTCGTAGGCATGCTGGCTCCGCTTGCCGAGGAGCTCTTTTTCCGCGGCTGCCTCCAGCGCCTCTTCACCACCGGCGGCATGAACATCCACCTCGCCGTATGGATTACGGCCATTATCTTCAGCGCCATGCACGGCCAGGTCTACGGCTTTGTTCCCCGCATGCTCTTAGGCGCCCTCTTCGGCTACGCCGCCGTCTGGAGCCGCTCGCTGTGGGTCCCCGTCCTGATGCACGCCCTCAACAACACCCTCTACGTCATCGGCCGCTACATCGGCCAGGCCAACTCGGGCTTAGACATGACTGACGCATCCGTCCCCGCCACCGGCACCCTAATCCTCGCCGCCGCCTCCCTCCTCCTCACCGCCGCCTGCCTCGTCATGATGTATCGCCACCGCGTCCGTATTGCCCCCGCAGCCGGACCGGAATTTTGCAGTGTTGAAAAAAATGTATAATTTTGTGCGTTATTTCCGGGGAGTCCGGAAGTTAGGTTTTTTAAACGAAGATTGTTACAATGAAAGTTGTACGTACTGTAGCTGAATTACAGGACATTACGAGTAAGGCAAGGAAGGATGGCAAGTCCGTGGGTCTTGTACCCACGATGGGCGCCCTTCATGCCGGACACAAGTCGCTGATTGACCGCGCCCGCAAGGAGAACGATGTGGTGGTTGTCAGCGTCTTTGTCAATCCAACCCAGTTCAATAACCCCGACGACCTGCGCACTTATCCGCGCACCGAGGAGGCAGACTGCGCCCTGCTGGAGAAGGCAGGCGCCGACTACGCCTTCATGCCCTCTGTCGCCGAGGTTTATCCCGAAAAGGACGAGCGCGTCTTTGACCTCGGCCCCGTCGCCGAGGTAATGGAAGGCGCCCGCCGTCCCGGCCATTTCAACGGCGTGGCTCAGATTGTCAGCCGCCTTTTCGAGTGGGCCAACCCCACACGCGCCTACTTCGGCGAGAAGGATTTCCAGCAGATTGCCGTGATACGCCGTATGGCGCAGATTTGCGGATTCGACGGCCTCGACATCGTTGCCTGCCCGATTGTGCGCGAAGCCGACGGCCTCGCCCTCAGCAGCCGCAACGTCCGCCTCACCCCCGAGATGCGCGCCGCCGCTCCCAACATCCACCGCATCCTTGCTGACAGCCTCGGATATGCCCGCACACACAGCGTGGCCGAGACTGAGAAGCACGTCGAGGAGCAGATTAACGCCATCTCCGGCCTGCAGACCGAATATTACACCATCTCCGACACGCTGACCATGCAGCCGCTGACCGAATGGCCCGAAAGCGGCAAAGCCGTGGGCTGCGTCACCGTCTATGCCGGCGATGTCCGTCTGATTGACAACATAACTTACTGAACGAGGCAATGAATATTGAAGTTCTGAAGAGCAAAATTCACCGCGTGACGGTAACCGAGGCACGCCTCGACTACATCGGCTCGATAACCATTGACGAGGATTTGCTCGACGCCGCAAACATTCTGCCCGGCGAGCGCGTATATATCGTTGACAACAACAACGGCGAGCGTCTCGACACCTACACCATCCCCGGCCCACGCGGCTCTGGCGTAATCTGCCTCAACGGCGCCGCTGCCCGCAAGGTGCAGCCCGGCGACATCGTCATCATCATGAGCTACGCCACGATGCCTTTCGAGGAGGCCCGCACCTTCACCCCCTCCGTGATTTTTCCCGACACCGCCACCAACAAACTGGTGTGACGTTGCGATTTTAAGATTTTACACACATACACATATATAATATGTTCCAGAACCTCTCCGACCGCCTTGAGCGCAGTTTCAAGATTCTTAAAGGCGAAGGAAAAATTACCGAAATCAACGTTGCCGAGACGCTTAAGGACGTGCGCCGCGCACTCGTGGAGGCCGACGTAAACTATAAGGTCGCCAAAAATTTTGTCGACACCGTCAAGCAGAAGGCCCTGGGCCAGAACGTGCTCAACGCCATCAAGCCAAAGGAGCTGATGGTAAAGATTGTGCACGACGAGATGGCGACGCTGATGGGCGGCGAGGCCGCGCAGCTCAACCTCAAGGGCAAGCCCGCCATCATACTGATGAGCGGCCTGCAGGGCTCGGGTAAGACCACCTTCACCGCCAAGCTCGCCAAGAAGCTCAAGAGCGAGAAGGCCATGCGCCCGCTGCTGGTGGCCTGCGACGTCTACCGTCCCGCCGCCATTGACCAGCTGAAGGTCATGGGCGAGCGTGTCGAAGCCGACGTCTACACCGAGGACGGGAACAATAACCCCGTAGAAATCGCTCTTCACGCCATCGACTACGCACGCCGCAACAGCAACGACCTGGTGATTATCGATACGGCAGGCCGACTGGCTGTCGACGAGGAGATGATGACGGAAATAGAGAACATCAAGAAGGCCGTCAATCCCGGAGAAATCCTGTTTGTCGTCGACTCGATGACCGGTCAGGATGCCGTCAACACCGCCAAGGCCTTCAACGACCGCCTCGACTTTGACGGCGTCATCCTCACCAAACTCGACGGCGATACCCGCGGCGGTGCCGCCCTGTCAATCCGCACCGTCGTCACCAAGCCCATCAAGTTTGTGGGCACCGGCGAGGGCGTCGACGCAATCGACGTCTTCCACCCCGACCGCATGGCCGACCGTATCCTCGGCATGGGCGACATTGTCTCGCTCGTCGAACGCGCCCAGCAGCAGTACGATGAGGCCGAGGCCAAGCGTCTGGAGGAGAAGATGCGCCGCAACAAGTTCGACTTCGATGATTTCATCAAGCAGATAAACCAGATCAAGAAGATGGGCAACCTGAAGGACCTGGCGTCGATGATTCCCGGTGTCGGCAAAGCCATCAAGGACATCGACATCGACGACAACGCCTTCAAGAGCATCGAGGCCATCATCGGCTCGATGACTCCCTACGAGCGCAAGAACCCCGACGAAATCAACGCCAGCCGACGCAAGCGCATCGCCGCCGGCTCGGGCACGACGCTGCCTGAGGTCAACCGCCTGCTCAAGCAGTTCGCCGACATGCGCAAGATGATGCACATGGCCGCCAGCCCCTCCAAACTAAAGGAGATGCAGCGCCGTATGGCCGGTATGAAGATGCCAGGCGGAATGCCTCGCCGCTGAAGCGCGAAAACGTACATGCCGGGTATTTTATCCGGCATTTTTATTAACTCCCGATAACCGAATAGAATATGCAGCTGATAGACGGCAAGGCCACTGCGGCCGAGATAAAGAAAGAAATTGCGGCCGAGGTGTCGCGGATGGTGGCCGAAGGCCGGCGCCGCCCCCACCTCGCAGCCATCCTTGTGGGCAACGACGGCGGCTCGGAAGCCTACGTGGCCTCTAAGGTCCGTGCCTGCGAGGAATGTGGTTTGCAGTCGACGCTGCTCCGTTTCGATACCGATGTCACCGAGGACGAGTTGCTCGCCGCCGTGCGCCGCCTCAACGAGGACTCCTCAGTGGACGGCTTCATTGTGCAGCTGCCTCTCCCCAAACACATCGACGAGATAAAAGTCACCGAGGCCATCAGTCCCGAAAAGGATGTCGACGGCTTTCACCCGGTCAACGTCGGCCGCATGTCCATCGGCATACCCTCCTTCCTCCCCGCCACTCCTGCCGGCATCATGGAGCTGCTGCGGCGCTACGGCATCGACACGTCCGGAAAACACTGCGTCATCATCGGCCGCAGCAACATCGTCGGCAAGCCTATGGCCGCACTGATGATGCAGAAGTCCGCACCCGGCAACTGCACAGTCACCGTCGTTCACTCGGCCACCAGAGACCTCGCCGGCCACACCCGCCGCGCCGACATCCTGATTGCCGCCATGGGCAAGCCCGGATTTGTCAAGGCCGATATGGTCAAGGACGGCGCCGTGGTAATCGATGTGGGCACGACACGTGTCCCTGACGCCTCGCGCAAGAGCGGCTACCGCCTCTGCGGCGACGTCGACTTTGAAAATGTCGCGCCCAAATGCGCCTGGATAACCCCTGTCCCCGGTGGCGTGGGCCCCATGACCATCGTCTCCTTGCTGCAAAACACACTTCTGGCTGCTAAGCGTAATGTCCAATGAATGCGTAATTCCAATTTTTAATTTTTAATTTTTAACTTCGTCGGCCATGGTACTGCTGTTTGCCCTGCTTTCGATGCTATTCCCGCAGGAGGAAGCCTCGATTGTGTTTGCCGGTGACGCTATGCAGCACAAGTCACAGCTCGAAAACGCCTCACGCGGAGGCGGTGTCTACGATTACTCGGAAACCTTTGCCGAAATCGCCCCATGGGTACAGTCGGCCGACTATGCCGTGGTAAATCTCGAAACCACACTGGGCGACCACAATTTTTCGGGCTTCCCGATGTTCTGCAGTCCCGACTCTTACGCTTCAGCCCTTAAGGATGTCGGCTTCGACCTCTTCCTCAACGCCAACAACCATACCCTTGACCGCCGCGACAATGGTCTGAGGCGTACGGTGCGCGTGCTTGACAGCTTGGGCGTGGCTCATACGGGCACCTACACCGATGCCGCCGCACGCAATGCCTCCGTGCCTCTTGTGCGCGACATAAACGGCTTTAAGGTTGCTTTCCTAAACTACACCTATGGTACCAACGGCATTGACATCCAGGGAAATGTCGTAGTCGACTATATTGACCGCAAAAAGATGACCGCAGACATCAAATCGGCACGCAGCGCCGGAGCCGAGCTGGTGGTGGTGTTGCCGCACTGGGGAATAGAATATGAACTGACCGAGCGGGCGCCACAGCGTGAGCTGGCAAAGTTTCTGCTCGACAACGGCGCCGATGCCGTGATTGGCGGTCACCCGCACGTCATACAGCCCATGCATCGTACCGGTGACGGAGCGGTAGTGTATTCGATGGGTAATTTAGTGTCAGGTATGCGAACTACCGACACGCGCGGCGGCGCCATGGTTTCGATGCACATAAAGCGAGACAAAGCAGGCAAAGCCGTCATCGACGACATGAAATACCGCCTTGTCTTCACCATCCCCGGCCAGCCTGGCCGTCGCTCTGACCGACTCATCTTCGTTGACCCCGACACTGACATCGCCGCCAGCGCCGGAGGTATGGCCGGTCAATGCCGCGCCTTCGTCTCCAACACCACCCGCACCTTCGACCGCCACAACACCAACGTCAGTCGACATATCGTACAACGCTGACAACAAATCAAAAATAAAACAAGCCCGCGTCGACAAAGCTTTTGCAGACGCGGGCTTGTTTTATAAGTTTGAATTAGTATTAATACTCCAGATTGGGAACGGGGCCGTATTTGTTAGTTGCGGGCTGTGAGGGCTGAAGGTAGAAAATCAGCATGAGAAGGAATCCGAGATAGCAGAGGGGAATTAAAATAAAACACAGCAAAAGCCACCACCCCGAGCGACCGGTGTCATGCATACGGCGGATTGAAATGGCTAAGTTGGGTAAGAAGAACAGCAGGCCTATTGCCCCGGAGACAAAAAAGCTTGTGCCGTGGTCGGTAAATAGCGACAATATCTCAAAGTTCGTCGGCATTACGCCGTGCGCAAGAGATTCCAACAACTCCTGTTGCACGTCCACATCTATTGTTGACTGATACCATAAATTGAGGGGAATGTTGATGAGGAAATAGAAGAGGAACCAGAGCCAGAATTCGGAGCGCGACGCACGGCCTGTGAAAGTGACAAAACCGCGGAAGCCGCTGGTGATGGCATCGCCGAAGCTGACGGTGCGCTGGACGGGGTCGGAAGCGGGTTCAGGGGGCGTGAATCGGGCGAGACGCTCGGCAAGTTCGGGATACGAACTTAGTGGATACCAGGGGCCTCCGTCACGGCTGACAGGCGTTGCGGCGTCACGGGTGTAGCCGAAGACCTGGTCGATGTTCAGCGGGCCGATGGGCCGACCCTGATACATAATAAAGTATGTCATGGCGTATATGAAATAAATTCGTTTATATGTCGCAAAGCTACAAAAAGTTTTTATAAGGCGGATGAAAAAAGACGATATTTTTGAATTCGTCCGACATAGTAACCCACATAGTAACCCGAATAAACACACGCCGGGCACCACGTAAAGTCGTGATGCCCGGTGTGTGTTCAGAGTTTTGCTATCTGCTCGGGGGTGGGGTTGACGGCTGCTATGCGACCCTTGGGGTCGATGAGCACAGTGCCCAGTTGTCCGCCTTCGAGGCGATAGTCATGCCGCAACGAGGCTGCGGCTTTTCCTGTAATGTTGTACTGCGCTTTGGCGTCAAGACTGTCGGCGTCCACTATGGCTTCGAACAAGGCTTTCTGCTCGTCGAAATTTACACCGAGGTGCACGGCTTTGCCGTTTTTCCCGCACTCCCGGGCATAGTTTGCGCAAAGCATGCGCGATGCCGCGTCTTCGCTGCTCCAGAATGAGAGCAGGACATACTGTCCGCGATAGTCTTTGAGACTGACGCTGCCGAAGCTGTTCTCAAGCCTGACATCTGCCGCGGTCTCGCCACGGCCACCGTAACCGGCCTCTTCGTTGAAGCCCGAGGTGAACATCAGTGTTGCGGCAACAAGCGCAATCATCAGAAAGAGTTTTTTCATCTCGAAAATTTTATGTGAAACGATGCGGCAAAACAGCATAGCATAGTTACCGTGCCTGATTACGGGACAGGCGTTGGAAGTCTTTAAAGATAGAGTCAGTGACCGGCCTTTTGCAGCCGGAATTTTGCCTTAGCCGCCGTGCACATCTTGTCTGCGCTTACGGCTCCTGCATGTGTGAATTCGCTGTTTTACCGTGCCGATTTTCGGCTGCACTCCGCCTCTGCGGATGTGATGTCGTTTTATGCTCGTGTGCAAAGGTACGCATAATCTATTGAAATACAAAATATTGATGTTTTCAATATAGGAAATTGCGTTTCCCGACCCCCTCCAACCTTACTGATAAAGGGCAATTCCGGTGTTTGTTAAATTAATATAACGGCGTAAGCTTAAATTGCTTACGCGGTCTATTTTATAGCGTAGCATAGCACTTTGAGAGTCGTCGAAGTACTATGATACATCGACGTACTCACGTGGGACGTGCCGTCGGAAGAATAGCAGACGTACTTCAGTGCGCCAGTCTTGACATAGCCGATATAGCGGCCCACCGTCCCGGCCGTAACGAACTCGTCGCCCTTGTCGTAGCGGCGGAGCTGCCCGCGGCTCTTGCAAAGGTTCTGCCAAAAGTCCTGCCAAAAGTCCCTGTCGATGTTATCTATATATGAATTGAACTGCGGCGTACCCATTTTTCGTAAGACCTTTTCATGATAAGTCCTAATGACACAAAGCTACGACAATACTGCCAATAAACAAAATTAGAGGCTAAACGAAAGCTTTAGCGTCTGGCTGCTTTGACTTTTTAACGGCGGGGAGGGCGGGAGTGTGAAAAAAATGTAGTAACTTTGCGGGACGGTTAAACGTAATGCATAATGTTGAATGCATAATGCACAGTGAATTAAACCATTTTGGAATCAAAACCATTTTGTACAATAAACCAATTACCACATAGATGCTCTGACGCAGGGACATTGCCCCCTCCGATGTCAGCAGCCCAACGGTCCGACCGGATTAATCCCATGTAGGGACATCGCTTTGCGATGTCTGCCTGCACGAACGGCCCGACCGGCAGGCTCAACGTGCCAAAGGCACGTCCCTACATTTTGCCAAAGGCACGGCATGTCCCTGCATGATTGATGCGTCCCTACAGTCAGTGTAAACCGTAACCAATAGAATAATCTTAAAAAACACATATATGAAGACTCCGACTTTGTTTGTTCTGGCTGCCGGTATGGGCAGCAGATATGGCGGACTAAAGCAGTTGGACCCGCTGGGCCCCAACGGCGAAACCATCATGGACTACTCGGTGTACGATGCCGTGCGCGCGGGTTTCGGCAAGGTGGTGTTTGTCATCCGCCACGATTTCGAGAAAGAATTTGACGAGCGCGTGCTGTCGCGATACAAGAATTTCGTCCCCGTCGAGGTTGTCTTTCAGAGCCTCGACAAACTGCCCGAGGGCTATACTGTTCCCGAGGGGCGCACAAAGCCGTGGGGCACGGGTCAGGCAGTGCTGATGGGCGCCGACGTCATCAAGGAGCCTTTTGCAGTCATCAACGCCGATGATTTCTACGGCCGCTCGGCCTTCGAGGCCATCGGCGCGTTCCTGAGCAATGAGTCGCGCCCGACGAATAACCTCTGCATGGTGGCCTACAGCGTCGGCAACACCATGTCGCGCAACGGGTCGGTTGCCCGCGGCGTCTGCACCGTCGACAAGGCCAACCACCTGCGCAGCATCGTCGAGCGTCATGACATATCGTACGCCGGCGGCGACAACATCGTCTACACCGACGAGGCCACGGGCGAAAACCACGCCCTGGACGCCTCTACCCCGGTGTCGATGAACCTCTGGGGTTTTGGCCCCGAAATCTTCGACTACATCCGCAAAGAGTTTGTGACCTTCCTGAGCAAATACGGTAACGAGCCCAAGCGCGAGTTCTATATCCCCTCCGTTGTGGACATGCTCATCGCCCGCCGCGAGGCCGTTGTAGACGTGCTACACACTCCCGCCAAGTGGTTTGGCGTGACCTACGCCACCGACCGCGACAATGTCGTGGCCTCGCTGAAGGCCCTCCACGACAGCGGAGAGTACCCGGAGAAGCTTTTTTAAGAATGCATTCTACATTCTAAATTAAAATTTAGGCTTTTGGATTTCAGACTACAGCATACAGCACCGGGCACCAATGCCCGCGCGGGCGAGATAACGACGGCGCACGGCAAGATACTCACGCCCATCTTCATGCCTGTGGGCACGGTGGGCTCGGTGAAGGCCGTGCACACCCACGAGCTGCATGACGCCGTGCACGCGCAGATTATCTTAGGCAACACCTACCATTTGTACCTGCGCCCGGGCATGGACGTGATACACAAGGCCGGCGGCCTGCATAAGTTCAACGGCTGGCACGGTCCCATCCTCACGGACAGCGGCGGTTTCCAGGTGTTCAGTCTCAGCGGAATACGCAAACTGACCGAAGAGGGCGCGCATTTCCGCAGCCACATCGACGGCTCGCGCCACCTTTTCACGCCCGAAAAGGTGGTGGACATCCAGCGCACCATCGGCTCGGACATCATGATGGCTCTTGACGAGTGCCCGCCCGGCCTGTCGGACTATGCCTACGCCCGCAAGAGCCTCGACCTGACGCTGCGGTGGATGCAACGCGGGTGGAAGCGCTTCAACGAGACGGAGCCCCTATACGGCAACAGCCAGGCGTGGTTTCCAATTGTCCAGGGCTGCACCTACGAGGATCTGCGTCGCGAGAGCGCCCTGCGCGTGGCCGAACTCGGAGCCGACGGCAACGCCATCGGCGGCCTGGCCGTGGGCGAGCCCGCCGAGGTGATGTATGACATGATTGACGTGGTCAACGAAATCCTGCCCGCTGCCCGGCCCCGCTACCTCATGGGCGTGGGCACGCCGGTGAACATCCTCGAGGCCATAGACCGCGGCGTGGACATGATGGACTGCGTGATGCCCACCCGCAACGGTCGCCGCGGTATGCTCTTCACACCCGAGGGGACGATGAACATGCGCAACGCCAAGTGGGCCGACGATTTCCGTCCCATATGGGAGGACGGCCCGTCGTTTGTCGACCGGCAGTACAGCCGCGCCTATCTGCGTCACCTCTTCATCAGTGATGAAATACTGGCCATGCAGATAGCCTCCATCCACAACCTCAGTTTCTACCTCTGGCTGGTCGGCGAAGCCCGCCGCCACATCATCGAAGGCGATTTCAAGGCCTGGAAGACCGACATGGTCCGGCGCCTCGGCCGCCGCTTATAATTCTACTTTACAGTGACAGAGCAAGACGACATAACGACACCGGAAGAGATGGCCGGAGCAACGGAGACGGAGCAGGCGACAGCGGCTTCGGAGGCAGAACCCGCACAGCCGGGGCCCGTGCCAAAGGCGAAAAAGACCCGGTTCAGAAAGCCACGGCGCCTGCGCAAACTCAGCCTGCGCAGGGTATGGGATTTCATTCCGCTCTCCATCCTCGACCGGTACATTCTCCGGCAGTTTCTGGGCACTTTCTTCTTCGCCCTGCTTCTGCTGCTGACAATCGTCGTCGTCTTTGACATCAACGAGAAAATCGACGCTTTCCTAAAAGCACCACTCGGTGCCACCGTCAGCGACTATTTCCTCAACTTCATCCCCTATTTCGCCAATCAGTTCGCCCCGCTGTTCACCTTCATCGCCGTCATCTTCTTCACCTCGAAGCTGGCGGGCAACAGCGAGATAATAGCCATGCTGTCGACTGGCATGAGTTTCAGGCGTCTGCTCAGACCCTACATGATTGGCGCGACGGTGATTGCGATGATGACATTCGTGCTGGCGTCGTATATTATTCCGCCGGCCAACGTCGAGCGCATCGCTTACACCAACAAATACGTCAAAAACAAGCGCATCGACTATGGCGCCAACGTCATGCTCATGGTGGCGCCCGGCGAGATTGCCTACATGGCGCGCTACGACAACATCACCAAGTCGGGCACCCGCTTCTCGCTGGAGTCGTTCGACAAGGACAAGAAACTCATTTCGCGCCTCACTGCCCAGACGATAAAGTGGGACACGCTCTATTCATGGCAGGTGCGCGACTATGTCATCCGCGATTTCAAGGGCAACCGCGAGATTATCCGCTCGGGGCTGCTCCTCGACACGGTCATTCCGTTCGAGCCGCGCGATTTCCTTATCTCGGAGAATGACCACGAGATGCTGACGACACCGCAGTTGTCGCAGTACATCGAGAGGCAGAAGGGCCGCGGCGTGGGCAATATCGAGTCGTTCGAAATCGAGTACCACCGACGTTTCGCCATGGTGGCCGCGGCGTTCATCCTCACGGTGATAGGCATGGCTCTGTCGTCGCGCAAGGTCAAGGGCGGCATGGGCATCAACATCGGCATCGGCCTGGTGCTGTCGTTCAGCTACATCCTGTTCATGACGGTGACGCAGACCTTCGCACAGTCGGGTCTGACATCGCCGATGGTGGCCATGTGGATTCCCAACTTCCTCTATCTCATCATCGCCATCTTCCTGTATATCAGGGCGTCGAAATAAACGCATAATGCAAAATGAAGATAAAGAATGTCAATGGTTAAAGACATATTGGATAAGATTTTGGCGGGCGGTCAGGCCACTGACGACGAGATTATGTCGCTGGCTGGGGCCGATGCCGCCGAGGTGCGTGAGGCTGCCGCGGCAGTCTCCGCAGCCTTCGTCAAGCCGGAGTTCATCTCGTGCTCCATCGTCAACGCGCGGTCGGGCAAATGCTCGGAGAACTGCAAATGGTGCGCGCAGTCAGGCCATTACGAGACGGGTTGCCACAACTACAGCATCGTCGACGAGGAGGAGTGTATGCACGTGGCGCGCTACAACGCCTCGAAGGGCATACGTATGTTCTCGCTCGTGGCCAGCGGCCGCAAGGTCGGCGGAAAGGCTCTTGATGAGATGTGTCATCTCCTGCGCCGCGCCAAGGACGAGACGGGGATTGGCACCTGCGCCTCGATGGGCCTGCTCGGACGCGAGGAACTGCAGAAGCTCAAGGACGCCGGTATAAGCCGCTACCACTGCAACCTGGAGACGGCGCCGTCGCACTTTGC
The DNA here is from genome assembly GCA_051890455.1 of Muribaculaceae bacterium. Classification (GTDB taxonomy): domain Bacteria; phylum Bacteroidota; class Bacteroidia; order Bacteroidales; family Muribaculaceae; genus CAG-873. The sequence continues at coordinate 9,299 of JBJFEE010000041.1, read as the reverse complement.
CACGCTGTGCACCACCCACACCATCGAGGACAAGCTTGCCACTATCGCCATCGCCCATGAGCTCGGACTACAGGTCTGCTCGGGCGGAATAATCGGCATGGGCGAGTCGCGCTGTCAGCGTTGCGAATTTGCCGTGACCTTGCGCCGCGCACGTCCCGACAGCATTCCCGTCAACGTGCTCTGCCCTATCCCCGGCACGCCGTTAGAGAACATGAAACCGCTCACCGAGGACGAGATTCTGGACGCCATCGCCATCCTGCGCCTCGCTCATCCGCACGCCGAAATCCGTTTTGCCGGAGGACGTCAGAAGATGTCGCGCAAGGGGCAGATTGAGGCCATGCGCATCGGCGTCAACGGCGGCATAGTAGGCGACCTGCTCACCACCGTAGGCAGCACAATCGATGAGGACAAGGAGCTGTGCCGTGAAGCAGGGCGCGGATTTTAGGGCATAAAATCTAAAGCATAGCTTTAAAAATAAACGCTTTAACTTTCATTAGATAGTTATCTGTAAATCAAAAATGCAGCAAGTCAGCAATGCCATACGCAAGACTGTTCGTTCGTTAGCGGAAGCGAAACATCGCCGCGCGACGGGCCTCTTTGTTGCCGAGGGTACGAAATGTGTCCTCGACACCACCGGTTCCTTCCGTACGTCCATGCTGATAGCCACACCGCAGTGGTTTGCCGAACACGGCACGCAGAGGCTGTCTGACGATGTCTTGTACGAGGCGTCGCGTGCCGACCTCGAGCGCATGTCGACGCTGTCAACGCCCCCGCAGGTGATTGCCGTTTACAACATTCCCGAAGCTGGGCCCCAACACGATCCCGCCACGGAACTGGTGGTGGCTCTCGACCGCATTCAGGACCCCGGAAACCTCGGCACCATAGTACGCGTGTGCGACTGGATGGGCGTGCACAGCATCCTCGCCTCGGCTGACACCGTCGATGTCTGGAACCCCAAAGTCATTCAGGCCACTATGGGTTCTATCTCGCGTGTGCGGGTAATTTATACCGACCTGCCGGAAGCACTTTCGGACGCACGCGCCAAGGGTATCCCCGTTTACGGCACCTTCCTTGACGGAACGGACATGTACAACACCGCCCTCACCGAAAACGGCATAATCGTGATGGGCAACGAGGGCCGAGGCATCGGCGACGCTTGTGCGGCATCGGTCACCCATCGCCTCTATATACCGCCATACCCTGCGAATTCCGACACCGCCGAGAGCCTCAATGTCAGCGTCGCAACGGCGATAATTCTGGCCGAATTCAGACGACGCGCACGCTAAAGCAACGCTTTTAATTCCGTTTTCAATATCCATTCACTCCGAAAGTTATACTGATGGCAAAAGCTAAATACAAATCCACCTGGTTCTGCAACGAATGCGGCGCCGAGTCGCCGAAATGGACGGGCAAATGTCCCGAGTGCGGTGCCTGGAACACGATGGTAGAGGAGCGCGTGGCAACGACATCGCGCACGCCCTCGCCGGTGCAGGGTCCAAAGTCTGTACCCGTAGCCATCAGTGACATCGCCGCCGGCGAGGAGACACGCATAAAAATGCCATCGGGCGAGCTCAACCGCGTGCTCGGCGGAGGCCTCGTCAACGGCTCCCTCGTCCTCATCGGCGGCGAGCCGGGCATCGGCAAGTCCACGCTCGTGCTCCAGAACGTCCTGGCCATCAAAAGCCAGACCATCCTCTACGTCAGCGGCGAGGAGAGCGCGACGCAGCTCAAGATGCGTGCCGACCGCATAGGCCGCGGCAGCGACAACGCCTTCATCGTCTGCGAGACCTCGCTGGAACGCATCTTCGACCATATAGAAAAGGTGCGGCCCACACTGCTCATCGTCGACTCGGTGCAGACAATCGCCAGCGACGCCCTGGAGTCGGCTGCGGGCTCGGTAAGCCAGGTGCGCGAATGTGCCGCCCGCCTTCTGCAGTTCGCCAAGCAGACCTCGACCCCCGTCATCCTTATCGGCCACATCACCAAGGACGGCACACTGGCCGGTCCGAAGGTGCTCGAGCACATCGTCGACGCCGTCCTGCAGTTCGAGGGCGACTCTAAATACATGTACCGCATCCTGCGCCCCATCAAGAACCGCTTCGGCTCGACAAGCGAGCTGGGCATATACGAGATGGTGACGAAAGGACTGCGCGAGGTCACCAATCCCAACGAACTGCTCGTCACGCAGACAGACGAGGGCCTGTCGGGAATAGCAATCGGCGTCACCCTCGAAGGCATACGCCCATTTCTTATCGAAGTGCAGGCGCTGGTCAGCACCGCCGCCTACGGCACGCCCCAGCGCTCGGTGACGGGCTTCGACGGCAAACGCATGAACATGCTCCTGGCCGTGCTCGAAAAGCGTGTGGGCTTCAAACTGGCCTCCAAAGACGTCTTCCTCAACATCGCCGGAGGCCTGCGCGTCAGCGACCCCGCCCTCGACCTCGCCGTCATCAGCGCCATACTGTCCAGCAACGTCGACATGGCCATCCCCAAAGGCTGGTGCATGGCCGGCGAAGTCGGCCTCAGCGGCGAAATCCGCCCCGTGATGCGTCTTGAGCAGCGCATCGTCGAAGCTCAGAAACTCGGTATGACCGATATCCTCGTCTCCGCCCACAACCTCAAGGGCATCGATCCTTCCCGCTTCACCATCCGCATCCACCCCGCCGGCAAAGTCGACGAAGCCTTCCGTATCCTCTTCGGCAGGGAAGGCTAACTTGTATTCATTCATCGCATTCTGCAAATTTTTAGAGCAAAAATGCGGGAAAATTTGGCGGGGTGAGTTTTTTTTACTACCTTTGCAGACGCAAACAGATGGTGAGCATAGCTCAGTTGGTTAGAGCGTCGGATTGTGGTTCCGAAGGTCGTGGGTTCGACCCCCACTGTTCACCCCACCAAAAGCACGTTGCCCACTCGGTAACGTGCTTATTTTTTTGACTAAATATTAACGGGACGGATGTAGGGTCGCGGCATGCCGCGACCTTCCCGCAGGCCCAACGTGCCAAAGGCACGTCCCTACATAATTACGATATTTTTATGAACGACGAGGAGCGACAGCTGAAAATTTTGCTTGACACGGAGGCGGAGCGCATCAACAGTCCCGAATTTATTGCCGATGACCCGGTGCAGTTTCCGCGCCGGTTCAGCGATGTGCGCGACATTGAAATTGCGGCGCTCCTGTCGGCGACGCTGGCGTGGGGAAACCGCCGGATGATTTGTCGCGACTGCGACCGTATGCTGTCGCTGGTGGACAATCAGCCGTACCGGTATATGATGGACGAGGGCTATGAAGACCTCCCCGACATGAATATCCACCGCACCTTCTTTGCCTCCGACCTGCGCCATTATCTGCGCGGCTTGCGCAAAATCTACGCTGAGCACGGTTCGCTCCAGGACTTTGCCCGCAGCATCGGCATGGACCGTGCCGAGCTGCCGTCGTGGCATCTTGTGGAGGCAATGAACAGGGAGCTTGCTCTCGCCAACGGCGGCAGGAGCGACAGCCGTTGTCTGCCCGGCAACACCGAGACGACCGCCCTCAAGCGTGTCAACATGGCCCTGCGGTGGCTTGTCCGCAACGACGGCATCGTCGACCTCGGCGTCTGGGACGTGATAAAGCCGGGGCAGCTCTACATCCCACTCGATGTCCACGTGGCCAATGTCAGCCGTCTGCTTGGTCTCCTCACCCGCCGCAGCAACGACCGTAAGGCTGTGCTCGAGCTCACCGGCCGCCTCCGTCAGATGCGTCCCGACGACCCCGTCTTCTACGACTACGCCCTCTTCGGCATCGGCGTCACCTCCCGCACTCCCGTCACCGAGTAAAACTGCACGGCCAAACAGTGCACCGTGCATCCGACGGACAAATCCACCTCGATGTCCGTAGGCCGGTTGATAAAAAACAGTGAGGATATTGACGGATTGGGGGAAAAGTGGTAAATTTGTGCTGCCGCTGAGTTCAGGCGGCTGCGATATTTTGCATGACAGGGCGCTATGGACCATGCCGGACGCGCTTAAAACACATTAAAAGATTACAATGCTGCAGTTTGTATTGGATATAAACAATCCGGGACCGCTGACAGAGCAAGCCCGTATCGCCATCGAGGGCGGATGTGCCTGGGCGGTATTGGCAGACAGTCGCCATGGTGACCCCAAAATCAGCGAAGGTGAGGCTCAGGCCGTGGCCGATATGTGCCGAGAGGCGGGAATTATCCTCACGGTGGAGAATGACCCGGAACTGGCGCAGAAACTGGGCGCACACGGCTTTGTCATCACTGACAAGGATAGCGGGAGCGCTGTAGGTCTGCGCGGAAAGCTCGGCGCCGAGGCCATCATCGGCGAAACGGTATCCACGGCGGCTTCGGCGGTGATGCTGGAAAAGTCGGACATCGATTACGGCGTCATTGACCCGTCGCTGAGCCTCGGGGACGCCATGAAGCTTGTCGGCGACACACGCGAGACGGGTTGCCGCCTGCCGCTGGTGCTCACCGGCGATTTTGACGCCACCGACGTACCGGTTATTCAGGCCGTAGGAGCGTCGGGAGTGGCGACATCGCGCAAGCTTCTCCAGGCCGCCGACCCCGTGGCCGCCGTACGACAGCTGATAGAGGACCTCAAGGCAACACAAAATTAAGAATGCATAATTAAGAATTTCGCATTATGCATTTTTAATTCTCAATTTATAATTCTTACGGTGGAATGAAGCCGGTGCTGAATACATTGCTGAAGGCTGTGGTGCCCGTTGTCATCGGTGTGATGGTGACGGCGCTGCTGTTCCGTAACGAAATCGGGACGGCGGGCTTCGACGACTTCCACTTTACCGCGCGCGCCCTCGTGGGCTGTCTTTTAGCGGTCTTTTTCATGGCCGGGCGCGACTTCGGCCTCACGTGGCGGTTCCACACCATAGCCTGGCCTCAGCTGAGCTGGAAAAGGGCGTTGCGTGTCGACCTGATGTGCGCCTTTACCTCCGCCATCACACCTTCGGCTGTCGGCGGCAGTGCTTTCGCCATCTTCTACCTCAACCGCGAGGGCGTGTCGCTGGGACGAGCCTCTACGCTGACGCTGACGACGCTCTTCCTCGACGAGCTGTTCTTTGTTATCTTCTGCCCTATCATCCTGCTTATCGTGCCCTTTGACGAGCTGTTCGGCAGCAACGGCCACGACGCAGTGTTCATGGACACCGTGCAGGTGCTTTTCTGGCTTGTCTATGCCGGAATAGTGATTTGGACCACCATCCTCTATCTCGGCATCATCCACAAACCCAAGGTTGTGGCGCGGCTGATACGTAAGCTGTTCTGCATCCGCGGACTGCGCCGCTGGCGTCGCGGAGCCTTCGAGACCGCCCGCAATATGGAGAATGCCTCGGCCGACCTGCGCAACTTCGGACGCCGCTGGTGGCTCAACGTCTTCGGAGCCACCGTCGTCTCGTGGTTCTCGCGCTATCTCATCGTCAACGCCCTCTTCTGGGGCTTCGCGCCCCATGCCTCCGGCCTGCTTGTCTTCTGCCGCCAGTTCGTGGTGTGGGTGATACTGATGATTTCGCCCACCCCCGGCGGCAGCGGCGTCAGCGAATGGCTGTTCACCGAATACTACGGCGACCTCATGGGCGCCGGAGGTCTGGCGCTGACAATAGCCATCGCCTGGCGCATCGTCAGTTACTATGTCTACCTCATCGCCGGCTCATTGCTACTGCCCACATATTTCGGAAAACGCAGCGGCAAAAAAGTCCCGGCACAAAAATAGAAGAACATGAAACTCGGAAAAGAATTTATAGGCATAATCCCCGCCCGCTACGCCTCGACGCGTTTTCCGGGCAAGCCCCTGGCCATGCTGGGCGGCAAACCCATGATACAGCGCGTGTACGAGCAGGTGTCGCAGGTGATGGAGAACGTCGCCGTCGCCACCGATGACGAGCGAATCGCCGAGGCCGTCCGCGCCTTCGGCGGCGTGGCCGTGATGACCTCCGCAAGCCACCGCAGCGGCACCGACCGCTGCCGCGAGGCCTACGCCAACCTCGGCTCGCAGGCCGGTGTGGTGATAAACATCCAGGGAGACGAGCCCTTCATCGACCCGTCGCAGATACGCACCCTCGCCGCCTGCTTCGACAATGCCGAGACCGACATCGCCACCCTGGCGCGCAAGTTCGACAAGGCGCGCGGCTTTGAGGCGCTCTTCGACGCCAACCTGGTCAAGGTAACCTTTGACAACACGGGCCGTGCCCTCTACTTCTCGCGCTCCATCATACCGTACGTCCGCGGCGTAAAGTACACCGAATGGCTCGACACGGCCGATTTCTTCACACATGTCGGCATCTACGCCTATCGCGCCGACGTGCTGGAAGGCATCGCACAGCTGCCCCAGTCGTCGCTTGAGCTGGCCGAGAGCCTCGAACAGCTGCGGTGGCTCCAGAACGGCTACAACATCCGCGTCGCCGTCACCGACTGCCCCACCATCGGCATCGACACCCCCGATGACCTCGCCGAGGCCGAGAAATACCTTCAGAGCCTGAGCCGATGAGCGAGCGTCCCGTCTCCCTCCCCGCCGTCACCGACTTTGAGTCGCTGACACTGCCCGTACCCGAGACCATCGGCGTCGCACCGGGTGTGACCCTCCATCTGCTGCGCGACGGGCACGCGCCGAAGATGAGGATAGAGATACTGTATGGCCGCAACAACGCCAACAGCTCCGACAGCGTGCGCCGCGCAGCCGTGGCGCTGGCCGACAGGCTGGTTATGGAGAGCACAAAAAGCCGTCCCGCCGATGAGATGGCCGACTTCCTCGATTTTGAGGGCGCGCGCCTCAGTCCGGCAGGAACAAGAGCTTACAACGGCATCATCGCCGACTTTCTGCCGCAGTCGCTCGGCAAGATGACCGACCTCATTTACGAAATTCTTACCGAGGTGGATATCCCGCAGCAGTCGCTCCAGACCCGCGTGGCATCGGAGGTGCAGAAGCTCCGCTACGACCGCGCACGCATTATCAATATTGCCGGTGAGCGCGCCGATGCGCTGTCCGGCGGCGTCAGCCATCCGTACGCCGCCCCGGTAAGCGAGGACGACCTGCAGGCCGTGACACGCGGGATGGTGCTCGACGTCATCGCGAGCGGCCTGCGCGGCAGCCACATCCACATCTTCGCCGCCGGAAACTTTGAAGGCAAGGACCTTGACCTCCTCACTGTCCTGGGCAAAAAGCTGTCGGCACTGCAGAAGGAGATACAGCCCGACGGGGCGATTGTCAGATACGCCCCCTCGCCGTCAGTGCGCGAGCACATTGATGTCGGTGACTCGCTGCAGACAGCCATCGTCAGCCATATCCCCGTCGATATAGACCGCCGCCACCCGGACTACTGCCCTCTGCGCCTCACCGTCATGGCTCTCGGCGGCTATTTCGGAAGCCGTCTGATGACCAACATCCGCGAGGAGAAAGGCCTCACCTACGGCATCAGCGCCTACCTGGAGAGCGCCTTCGAGGGCACGCGCATCCGCATCTCGGCCCAATGCGGGCAGGGAACGGCGGCGCTGACCCTTGACGAAATCCGCAGGGAGATAGAACGGCTGGCCGGTGAGCCTATGCCCGCCGACGAGCTGACGCGCCTGCGCCGTTATGCGTCGACACAGCTGGCCACCACCCTCGACAGCCCGTTCAGCATCCTGCAGTACAACGCGATGAACCTCTACCTGGGCTGTCCCGACGACTATTTCGACCGCCAGTTCCGCGCCATCCGCAGTCTTGACGCCGACACCGTTATGGCGATGACGCGCCGCTATATCCTGCCCGAGCGGGCCATAACGGTAACGGCCGGCAGCCCTCTTTGAATTATTTAACATTTTCACGGACAGGGCAGTGACCCGCGCAGTAGTGAAAACGGGATATATTTCGTATTTTTGCAGTCAGAGAAGCCGTTGCTTCAATATTTTATATCCCGGCGGCTCCCGGACCCTTGCGAATCGGGTCCGTACGATGTAATTCACTACGATGTAATTCACTAACTAACCAAACGTTAATACATACAATGAAAAAAAGCGCATTGCAAAAAGCCCGCGCTGCTTATCAGCCCAAACTCCCCGTAGCCCTCAAGGGCGCAGTGAAGGCCGTTACCGGCAAACCCACCCAGTCGGTAGCCGACCAGGAGGACATCAGGAAGCTCTTCCCCACCACCTACGGTCTGCCCGAGCTCCACTTCGAGAATATCCCCGGCGCCCTCCACGGCAAGCCCCTCAACGTCGGCGTCATCCTCAGCGGAGGCCAGGCCCCCGGCGGACACAACGTCATCTCGGGTATATTTGACGGCATCAAGAAAATCAACCGCGACAGCCGCCTGTTCGGCTTCATCATGGGCCCCGGCGGCCTCGTCGACCACCGTTATATCGAGCTCACCGCTCCCATCATCGACGAATACCGCAACACCGGCGGCTTCGACATCATCGGCTCGGGCCGCACCAAGCTCGAGACAAAGCAGCAGTTCGACTCAGGCCTCGAAATCCTCAAGGAACTCGGCATCACCGCCCTCGTCATCATCGGCGGCGACGACTCCAACACCAACGCCGCAGTGCTGGCCGAATACTACAACGGCATCGGCGCAGGCGTCCAGGTTATCGGCTGCCCCAAGACCATCGACGGCGACCTCAAGAACGAGATGATTGAGACCTCCTTCGGTTTCGACACCGCCACCAAGGTCTACAGCGAGGTAATCGGCAACATCCAGCGCGACTGCAACTCCGCAAAGAAATACTGGCATTTCATCAAGCTCATGGGCCGTTCCGCCAGCCACATCGCCCTTGAGTGCGCCCTGCAGTGCCAGCCCAACGTCTGCATCATCAGCGAGGAGGTCGAGGCTAAGAATATGACCCTCGCCCAGATTGTCGACGACCTGGCAAAGACCGTCGCCGCCCGCGCCGAGGAAGGCAACAACTACGGCATCGTCCTCATCCCCGAGGGCCTCATCGAGTTCATCCCCGCCATGAAGTCGCTCATCGCCGAGCTCAACGACATGCTGGCCAAGACCGAAGGCTTTGCCGAAATGGAAGTTTCGGAGCAGCGCAAATACATCCTTGAGCACCTCTCCACCGCCAACGCCGCCGTCTACGACTCGCTGCCCTACGGCGTAGCCCGTCAGCTCACCCTCGACCGCGATCCCCACGGCAACGTCCAGGTCTCGCTCATCGAGACCGAGAAGCTCCTCAGCGAAATGGTACACAAGCGCCTCGAGCAGATGCGCGAGCAGGGCAAGTACAACGGCAAGTTCAGCGCCCAGCACCACTTCTTCGGCTACGAAGGCCGCTGCGCCGATCCCTCGAACTTCGACGCCG
>JBJFEE010000040.1:0-82529 GCA_051890455.1 Muribaculaceae bacterium | reverse complement strand
TTCTTTGTAAAGTTACAAAATATCTATGACTCTGGCAAACAATTAGTTGGATATTCTCTGAATATCCCTATTTTAGGTTCAGAACCCCATCATAAATGCGGGAATTCATCTCTAAAGTTCTAATACCGCGAGAGTAAGGTATCGGGATTTTCAATCGTGGGCAAAAATGCCCACGGATTGTTTGCCCACGATTTGCCCACGCGTGTATCGCACAGGGCGCACTCAGATGCCGTTTGGACATAAAGAAAAAACACTGCTACTGAACCAGTTGCAGTGTTTTGCAGTATTCTGCCGAATACCTTGGTGATCCGCGTGGGGCTCGAACCCACGACCCCAACATTAAAAGTGTTGTGCTCTACCAGCTGAGCTAGCGAATCAACGGCGTCCTGGAAATGGCGGTCAAGGGGACCGCGCTCCAAAAACGTTGCAAAGGTAGGGGTATTTGGGGAAATATGCAAGCGCTGGCGGAAATTTTTTTGATGGAGGCGGTCGTTCTGGACGATATTTGCTAATTTTGAGGGGTAAAATATGATATGGCAATGAAGAAAGTTTTTCCTTAAAGATGTATAAAGTCTTTTCTTAAAGATGTATAATGGTTATTCTTAACAATGGATAAAGGGTTTTTCTTAAAGATGGATAAAAACATCTTCTTAAAGTTGGATAAAGATTTTTGCACGATGATGTCAAGGGTTTCGGATATCGTCAGGGCTATGGCTGTTCAGGGTATGATGTGGACGGCCTTTGTGTCGGGTATAATCGTTTTAACGGCTGACGATGCTTTGGCGGCTAAGCCGGAGGAGTACCGTAAGTCGGAGCATCGGGTGGCGATGCGTGATGGAAAGCGGTTATATGTGTCGGTTTATGAGCCGACGTATTTGTCGCGAAATGCGTCGGACTCGCTATCAGAGAATGGACAAGGTGCGAGGACGCCGATATTGCTGATGCGGACTCCGTATGGATGTAGGCCTTATGGTAGTGAGATGCCTGGGTTTCTAAATGATAAGATTTACAAGCCGTATGTTGAGGCGGGGTATATTTTTGCCTTCAACGATGTGCGGGGACGGTGGATGAGCGAGGGTGACGGCGAGAATGTGCGGCCGCTGGCGTCGCGCCCCGGTGGTGTCGACGATGCCACGGACGCGTATGACCTGATTGAGTGGCTTGTCGACTCGGTGCCCGGCAATAATGGCAGGGTGGGGGTCTATGGAAATTCGTACTGCGGCTATTATGCCCTTACGGCCGTTGCGGGGCGTCATCCGGCATTGCGTGCGGCCTCGCCGCAGGCTCCGGTGTGCGACTGGTTCATCGGCGATGACATGCACCATAACGGCGCCTTCGCCATTCTTGATGCCACCTTCTTTCTGCCTTATCTCGCTACGGAGCGCGACCATCAGCCTACGACGAGTCCCAAGATGATGGAGAGCCTTGTCAAGGGTGACAGCCGCACTTTCTTTCTTGAAAACAAGCCTGCAGACATCCGGCGTCTGGCTGACGGGCGTGTGCCCTTCCTCGACTCGCTGTGCAGTCATCCCGACTACGACAGGTTCTGGAAAATACGCTGTTCGGAAACGTTCACCGACTCGCTGACCACGCCCATGCTCGTTGTCGGCGGACATTTCGATGCCGAGGATCTGTATGGCACGCTAAAGACATACCGGAACCTGAAACAGCACTCGCCCGGCCTGCCCGTCACCATCGCCATGGGGCCGTGGGCTCACGGACGGTGGCGCGGCAACGGCAAGGGCAACCGTCTTGGCGACGGTAATTTCGGTGACCAGGACCTCAACGCCTATTACCGCGACGAGGTTGAGTTTCCTTTCTTCGACTACTACCTGCGTGACCGTGGCAAAGAGCCGACCAACGACTACATTTTCATCACCGGCCTGAACAGCTGGTTCACAGGGGATTTCTCGGCCTTGGCAGGCAAGCCCGTGTCCGTCTACCTCGACCACAACTTTGGCCTGGGCTTTGAAGCGCCCATGAATGCCGAGGCCGGGGTAAAATATACCTCCAATCCCTCCGATCCCGTGCCATATTACGGCGAGGACAAAGGCGGCTCGCATCCTGCCGAGTACATGACCGCGGTACAGCAGTTCCTCCGCGGTCGTCAGGACGTCCTCACATTTGCCACTGAGGCGCTGACCGACACACTGCTCCTCGCCGGCTGCGTCGAGCCCGAACTGTACGTCTCAATCACCGGCACCGACGCCGATTTTGTTGTCAAAGTCATCGACGAGGCCCCAGACGGCAGCGAGATGCTTGTCCGAGGCGACATCTTCCGCGGCCGCTACCGCCACGGTTTCGACCGGCCCGAACCCTTTGTACCCGGACGCGTTGAAAAAGTGCGCTTTACTATGCAGGACATTGCACATGCTTTCTTGCCCGGCCATCGGATGAAGGTGCAGATACAGTCGTCGTGGTTTCCGCTTTTCGACATGAATCCCCAGCGGTTTGTAGACATATACCAAGCTACGAAAGAGGATTATGTGCCGGCGGAGGTGACGGTGTACATGGACCGCGAGCGCCCGTCGCGGGTGGTTTTTAGGCGGATGGAAGAGGGGCAACGCTGACGGGGGGTGCGAAAGCAAGCTTTCGCCGCAGTCCAAAGTAGGAGCGCAAGAAACTGCGGCCTTACGCCTGTTTTTTGTAGGTGAGGGCGGCGAGGAGGGAGAGGGCGGCGGCGATGGCGGTCAGGGTGAGGTAGGGAACGGCGAGGTCGGCGACGGTGCAGCCTTTGAGGTAGATGTCGCGGACTATCTCGATGAAATAGCGCGGGGGGACGGCGTAGGTGATTGCCTGGGCCCAGCCGGGCATGGAGGAGATGGGGGTGAAAAGGCCTCCCATCAGCTGGAAAATCATGATTATAGCGAACATGACCAGGATGCTCTGCAGCATAGTGGCGGACTTGGAGGCGATGACAATGCCGAGGGCCGACATGACGATGATGAAGAGCATGGCGGCGAGGATGACGGCGCCGACGCTGCCCGCGGGCCATACACCGTAGACGAGGCCCCCGATGAGCATGGCTATGGTCAGCACGAGCAGTCCGGCAATCCAATAGGGGATGAGCTTGGAGAGGACGAAGGTCATGCGTCCGACCGGGCTGACGTTGATTGCCTCGATGGTGCCCGACTCCTTTTCGCTCACAAGGTTGAGGGCGGGCAGAAAGCCGCAGATGATGATGAGGAGCACCACCATCAGCGCCGGCACCCTTTCCGATTTCAAAGTCGTCAAGAGCGTGAATCCGCTTCTCGACGCCGAAGCCCTCCGCGCCGCCAAGGCCATGACCGTCAAATGGAAGCCTGGACGCAAAGACGGCCGCCCCATCTCCTGCACCTTCGCCCTCCCCATCGACTTCAAACTCAAGTAACGCCCACTTTTGTAATAGGAGAGAGTGATTGAAAAAGAAGAGAGGGGGATTCTTTCTCCGTTTCGCTCCGAAAGCGCTTCGCGATAACGAACCCCCTCCGCAGGACCCTTCAAATCCCCTTCTTGCCTTGTAAAAATTAACGGTGGCTCCAACATAAATAGTTGGAGCTACCGTTAATTTTGCGGAGAGAGAGGGATTCGAACCCCCGGAGGTGTGACCCTCAACGGTTTTCAAGACCGCCGCAATCGACCACTCTGCCATCTCTCCTTAATGTGGAATTTAATGTGTTTTGCCGTTGCGAGTGCAAAGGTAGGCGTTTGTCGTCAAAATTACAAGTTTTGGGAAGGGAAATTATAAATCGGGTGTTTAAATTGAGGGTTAAGGGAGGAGGTAGGGTCTTTAAGGACCTTAAGGGCTCTAACGACTTTAAGGTCATACAGGTCTTTAACGACTCTAACGACTTTAGGGATCCTAAGGTCGTTAACGACTTTGTGGCTCTCGGGCTGTCTTTACAGATAGTGGTTGGAGAGGACGGTGAGGCGGTCGTCGGTTTCGAAGAGCCAGGGGGAGCCGGTGGGGATTTCGAGGGAGACGACTTGGTCGGGAGTGAGGTGGAGAAGCATCATGGCCAGGGCGCGGAGGGAATTGCCGTGGGCGGCGATGAGGATGGTGTCGTGGCCATGGTTGATGGTGGGGACGATGATTTCTTCCCAGCAGGAACGGACGCGGTCGATGGTGTCCTTGAGGGATTCGCCGAGGGTGAGCTCGTCGGCGGTGAGGGTGGCGTAACGCGGGTCGTTGCCGGGAAAGCGCGGGTCGTGGGGGGTGAGCTGGGGCGGGCGCACGTCGTAGCTGCGGCGCCAGATATGTACCTGTTCGGCTCCGTATTTCTTGGCTGTTTCGGCTTTGTTGAGGCCCTGCAGGGCGCCGTAGTGTCGCTCGTTGAGGTGCCAGTCCTTGATGACGGGGATGTAGTCCAGCTCCATCTTTTCGGCGGCAATCTGCAGTGTGTGGATGGCACGGCGGAGGTAGCTGGTGAAGAAGAACGAGGGGGCAAGCCCGGCCGCTTTTATCTTTTCGCCGGCCTGAGTGGCTTCCTTTCGTCCGAGGTAGGAGAGGGGGACGTCTGTCCATCCGGTAAACAGGTTTTCGAGGTTCCACTGACTCTGCCCGTGGCGCAGCATAATTATCTTTTTCATTGTAAAAACGGTTTAATTGTTTTCAGGTCTGACATCGCAAAGCGATGTCCCTACATCACCGTAAGATTATTGTCTGATATAAAACAATCTGCTGAAGCCAACGGTTCGGATATGAGCAAAAAGGCCGTTGAGTTGTTAATAATTATGACACGTTTCAGATGAGACAGACAATACGCATTTATGATACGAAAATACGCCAGCAACAACGGTTTTTTTGAGACGGAGAAGGAGCAGGAGGCCTGCTGGGTCTCCGCCGAGACGCCCACCGAGAAGGATACCGACTATCTGACCGGGCATGAGGGCATTCCGCGTATGTTCCTAGAGTATCTGTCCGACCTTGACGAGCGGCCGCGTTTCGAGCGTGACGGCGAGTGGACGATGACGATTATCCGCATCCCCATCCAGTGCCACGGCGGCGGCCACAATGTCCTGCGCACCGTCCCGCTCGGCGTCATCAGCCGCGACAACGAACGTGTGTACACCGTCTGCTATCACACCAACCGACTCACATCCGACTTTGCCGACCATACGCGCCGTAAGGGCATCTGCTACGACACCGTGGCCGACTTCACGCTGCGCATCCTGTATTCGGCGGCCTTCTGGTACCTCGACTACCTGCGCACCCTCGCCGACCTTGTCGTCGGAACAGAGAAAGTGCTCTCCGGCGACGTCGAGAACGACAACCTCATACATCTGCTGGCGGTACAGAAATCGCTGGTCTATTTCAATACCGCAGTCAAGGGCGACAGGATGCTGCTTGAGCGTATCCCCAAAATCTACGGCAAAGACGTGGATATGGACCTCTATGAGGACGTGGAAATCGAGCTCAACCAGGCCGACACCACCGTGGGCATCTACAGCGACATTCTCGAGAGCACCATGGGCACCTATTCTTCAATCATCTCCAATAACATGAGCGCGGTGATGAAGCGAATGACCGGACTGACGATAATTCTGATGGTGCCGACCTTCGTCGCCAGCCTCTACGGCATGAACGTCGACATTCTCCTTACCGGGCCATACGCCTTCTGGATAGTCATCGGCATCGCCATCGTCCTCACCTTCCTCGCCTTCATGCTTCTGCGCAAGCTGAAATGGGTATGACATTGTAAGAAAAGCCGAAAGGCCGACGTTTGTGGGCGTCGGCCTTTCGTGCGTTATGGGGCGGGGGAATTATTCGGCGTCGCCGAAGATGTGTTTGAGCTTTGAGAACATGCGGTTTTTCTCAGCCTCGGTAGGCTGCATGTTGGGCGAGTTCTGCAGGCTCTGGATGGCGCTGCGTTCGCCCTCGCTGAGTTTCTCGGGAATGTAAACCATGACGTTGATGAGCTCGTCGCCCTGGCCGCCCTGGCCGGGAAGACCTTTGCCGCGCAGGCGTAGAACCTTGCCGGGCTGAGTGCCGGGCTGGATGGTGAGGCGTACACGTCCGGTGATGGTGGGAACCTCAACCTTGCCGCCGAGGGTGGCGGTGGGGATGTCGAGCATGAGGTTGTAGATGACGTCGTTGCCGTCGCGGATGAGTTCGGGGTGCTTGACCTCCTCGATGACGACAAGCAGGTCACCGTTGACGCCGCCGTGGGCGGGAGCGTTGCCCTTGCCGCGCATGGTGAGCGTCATGCCGTCCTCGACACCTGCGGGAATCTTGAACGACACCGTCTCGTCCTTGCGGACGACACCCTGGCCGTTACAATACGTGCAGCGCTCGGTGATGGTCTTGCCTTCGCCCTCGCACTCGGGACAGAGCGACTCGCTCTGCATGGCTCCGAAGGGAGTCTGCTGCACGCGGTTGATGACGCCCGTGCCGTGGCAGGTATGACAGGTGGCGAATGCCACGCCGTCTTTTGCGCCTGTGCCCTTGCAGTGTTCGCAGGGTACGAAGGTAGGTATCTTGAGGGTTTTGGTGGTACCCGTGGCTATCTCCTGGAGCGTCATCTTGACGCGGATGCGAAGGTCGCTGCCGCGCCGCTGACGGGGCTGACGGCGTCCGCCGCGCGAGCGTCCGCCACCCATGCCGGCAGCTCCGCCGAAGCCGCCGAAACCGCCGCCTCCGAAGATGTCGCCGAACTGGGCGAAGATGTCCTCCATCGAAAATCCGCCCGAGCTGAATCCGCCGTATCCGCCTCCGCCGGGGAAGCCCTGGGGACCCATGTTGTGGCCGAACTGGTCGTATTTCTGACGTTTCTCGGGGTCGGAGAGGACGTCGTAGGCCTCGGCCGCCTCCTTGAATTTTTCCTCGGCGGCCTTGTCGCCGGGATTGCGGTCAGGATGGTATTTTAGGGCCAGCTTGCGGTAGGCTTTCTTCAGGTCATCAGCGCTGACGTTTTTGTCAACGCCAAGGACCTCGTAGTAATCTCGTTTAGTTTCAGCCATTTATCCTGTATGAATTATGTTCTGTAAGTAAGTGAAAAACGCCGTGGCACGGATTATTCGCCCACGACAACTTTTGCATGGCGGAGAACCTTGTCGTTAATCATGTAGCCCTTCTGTGTGGTGTCGATGATTTTACCCTTGAGGTCCTCGGCGGGAGCGGGGATGGTAGCGATGGCCTCTTGCAGGTCGGCGTCGAAATCGCTGCCCTGCTTGGTGTCCATCTCCTTGACGCCGTTGTCGGAGAGGTATTTGACGAGTTTGTTGTATATCAGCTCCATGCCTTCGCGTACCGAAGCAGCGTCCTCGGCGTCCTTTGTGGCGGCGAGGCCGCGCTCAAAGTCGTCGACAATGGGGAGCAGACCTAACAGTGTTTTCTCGGCGCCGTTCTTGAGCAGTTCGGCTTTCTCCTTGAGCACGCGCTTGCGGTAGTTGTCGAAGTCGGCAGCCAGGAAAAGGTATTCCTTTTTCTCCTTTTCGAGAGCGGCCTTGGTTTCCTCCAGCTCCTTCTGAGTCTTTGTCATGTCATCCTCGACCTCGTTGAGTTCCTCGGACGAGTCATCGACATCAGCCACAACGTCTTCGATGGCATATTTTTCTTTGTCGTTCAGATTTCCGGCCTCTTTGGCTTTAGCCCCGGCCTTTTCTGTGTATTTATTCTTGCTCATATTTGTTTATGCTAATTATGTATTGTTACTGCAAAAATGTTGCCAAACCGTGCCGTTGGCCCGGAGTTGTTTACTCTGATAACAAAAATAGTGCGATAACGTTCAGATTTGCCCGCACTTCTGACACAAAAAGGTCAGCCTTTCAGTTTGCAGACAAAGCGGTCGCAGTTGTACAGGCGTGTCTTGAGTGACAGCTCGTCGACGGGGGCGGTGAAAAGCCCGAATACGGCGGCTCCGCTGCCTGACATGGCGGCGTAGACGGCGCCCATCGACAACATGGTGTCGCGTACGGCCTTTATCTGCGGTGCGGCGTTGAATACCCCGGGCTCGAAATCGTTGACAAGCCGACCCTGCCACTGGCTGACGGGCAATGCCAGGATTTCGGTCAGAGGCTCGACATCGGTATCAGGCACAACGCCGGCGTATGCCGCGGCTGTGGATACCGCTACTCCTTTTGGCTTTGCTATTACAAGATGCAGACCGCCCAGGCTGACGCTGCAGCCGGAGAGTGTCGTTCCGGTGCCCGTGCACAGCATGGGACGGTCGTAGGCGAAGAACGGACAGTCGCTGCCGACCTTGGCAAGAACTTTCGCCATCTCGTCTTCGTTCAGCCCGAGTTCGTAAAGGCCGTTGACGGCACGGACAGTGGCTGCGGCATCCGAAGAGCCACCGCCCAGGCCGGCGCCGTCAGGTACAATCTTGTGCAGACGGATGTCGGTGACAGGGAAATCGGTCACCTCGCGCAGCGCCCTCAGCGCTTTCATGCAGAGGTTCTTTTCGGGCGGACAGTCCACGCGGTTGCCCGTGACGGCGAGCGTGTCCGTCGCGCTCTCCGACCGGTTGGCCTCCACGATGTCGCACCACGGTACCGGCACCATCACCGTCTCGATGTCATGGTACCCGTCGGGTCTTTTACGCAGAATGCGCAGGCCTAAGTTAATCTTGCAGGGAGCGAAAACCAGCATTGTTACTGTTTTTAAGTTAGTCAAGTTTCAACACGGCCAGGAAAGCCTTCTGCGGTACCTCGACCGAGCCAATCTGCTTCATGCGCTTCTTACCTTTCTTCTGTTTTTCGAGCAGCTTGCGCTTACGGGAGATGTCGCCGCCGTAACATTTTGCCGTCACATCCTTACGGACGGCCTTGATGGTCTCGCGGGCGATGATTTTGGCGCCGATGGCGGCCTGAATGGCTATGTCGAACTGCTGGCGCGGTATCAGTTCCTTTAACTTCTCGCACATGCGGCGGCCGAAGGTCACGGCATTGTCGGCATGTGTGAGGGTGGAAAGCGCATCCACGCTCTCGCCGTTGAGGAGGATGTCGAGTTTGACAAGCCGAGAGGGACGGAAGTCATGCAGATGATAGTCGAACGAGGCATAGCCTTTGGATATGCTCTTGAGCTTGTCGTAGAAATCGATGACTATTTCGCCAAGCGGCATGTCGAAAGTCATTTCCATGCGGTTGCCGGAGATATATTCCTGCTTGATCAGCTCGCCGCGCTTGCTCAGGCACAGCGTCATTATCGGGCCGATGAACTCGGCGGTAGTAATGACCGTGGCGCGGATGTACGGCTCGTCGATGTGGTCGATTAGCGTGAGGTCGGGCAGGCCCGAAGGATTGTGCACCTCCGTCATGTTGCCCTTTTTGTCGTACACCTTATAAGATACGTTGGGGACGGTGGTGATGACGTCCATGTCGAACTCGCGGCCCAGACGCTCCTGCACAATCTCCATGTGCAGCAGACCGAGGAAGCCGCAGCGGAAACCGAAGCCCAGGGCTGCCGAGCTTTCGGGAACGAAAGTCAGCGAGGCGTCGTTTAGCTGCAGCTTTTCCAGCGAGGCGCGCAGATTTTCAAAGTCCTCAGTCTCGATGGGGTAGACACCGGCGAAGACCATCGGCTTGACTTCCTCGAAGCCATCGATGGCCTCCGAGCACGGGCGGTCGACGTGGGTGATTGTGTCGCCTACGCGCACCTCGCGGCTGGTCTTGATACCTGATATGATGTAGCCGACATTGCCCGCCGACAGTGTGTCGCGCGGCGACATCTGCAGCTTGAGCACGCCGATTTCGTCGGCATGGTATTCCTTGCCCGTGCTGACGAATTTGACGAAGTCGTTTTTATTTATTGTGCCGTTGACAATCTTGAAATATGCGATGATACCGCGGAAGGGGTTGAAGACGCTGTCGAAAATCAGTGCCTGCAGCGGAGCTTCCGGGTCGCCCTGCGGTGCCGGCACGCGGTCGACTATGGCCTGCAGAATTTCGGGGATACCCATGCCGGTCTTGCCCGAGGCGCGGATTATCTCGTCACGCGAGCAGCCGAGGAGCTCTACAATCTGGTCCTCCACCTCGTCGGGCTTGGCCGAGTCGAGGTCGCACTTGTTGATGACGGGAATAATCTCCAGGTCATTGTCGATGGCCATATACAGGTTGGAGATGGTCTGCGCCTGAATGCCCTGCGAGGCGTCGACTATGAGCAGGGCGCCCTCGCAGGCCGCTATCGAGCGCGACACCTCGTACGAGAAGTCGACGTGTCCCGGGGTGTCGATGAGGTTGAGCGTATACAGCTCGCCGTCGGCGGCGGTGTGCTCCATCTGTATGGCGTGGCTCTTGATGGTGATTCCGCGCTCGCGCTCCAGGTCCATGTCGTCGAGTACCTGCGCCTCCATGTCCTTGGGCTGGACGGTGCCGGTGTACTCGAGCAGACGGTCTGCCAGGGTGGATTTGCCGTGGTCGATGTGGGCGATTATGCAGAAATTGCGAATATGTTTCATGTGGTTGTGTCTCTGTCGCTTTGTCTTTTTCTTCTTATTAACGTGCAAAGTTACGGAAATTCGGACAATTCGGCAACAGGACAATAAATTGTGCCTGCTATGCAAACCATAACTCATTTTGCTTGTTGTTTTTGTATAAGTCAGACAAAAAAGCCCGGCGGGCCGTTTCAACCGTACGAGCAAAAAAAATAAAACTATATAAAACACACAATTATGAAAGCGCTCAATGTTAACAGTTATCTTGGGTCTACTCGCCTTTACTGGCTTGTAGAGATCGTGGGTGTCCTGCTCGTACTGGCAGGCTTTGCTTATTGGTTCTGGCCGGCAGCCGGTTTTGCCACGGCCTCAATCCTTTTCGGATGGTTGCTCATCCTCACCTCCATCGTCCAGCTCTGCGTGGCAGCCGGTCCTGACCATGCCAAACAGTGGGGCTGGTGGCTCGCCGGCGGCGTCCTCGACATGTTCGTGGGCTTCATGCTTGTCCGCAGCGTGCTCCTCGCCGAGGCCGTCTTTCCTTATTTCTTAGCTTTCCTGTTCATCTTCTGGGGCATCGAGGCCTTCGTCAACGCCGGCTACGGACGCCGCAAATACTGGTGGCTCAGCGTTATCAACGGCGTGCTGCTGCTCATCATCGGTTTCTTCTTCCTTGAAGCCGGTTACGTCAGCGACATGTTCATGGTATCGTTCCTGACCTCCATCGCCTTCATCTACTGGGGCTTCACCGTCGCCATTGCCGGCTACGCCATGAAACCCGTCGAAAAAGCCGAAAAGTAAATCTTTTTTAATTAGCTAAAGTAGCTAAAACAGCTGTCATAGCCAAACCGGCTAACTAAACCGGACCTCCTTCCCGTTTGTGACCCTTAAAAGGCCATCGCGGGAGGGCGGTCCTGTTTATTATGGTTTTTTAACGCAATAATTTGTCCTATCTGGCGAAAACCGGGGCTACCTGGTCACATTATTAAAAAAAAAGCGGTATCTTTGACTAAACTTTCCTATGCGGGAGGTGTCTTATTATAAAATGGAGGAAATTGACCCGACAACGGTTTCCGACATTTGTCCAAACGCTGAATGATTAAAATTTAACAACTTTACGAGCATGAAAACCCCACAAATACTTACAGGCATTTTAGCTGCCGTTCTTCTGCTGGGTATGCCCGGCCGGGCCATGACCCAGGACTATGACGACGACATCTACTACAATCCGTCAAAGACCGCCAAGCCCAAGAAGAAAGCAAAGAAGATAAACTACGTGCCGACTCCGGACTATCCCGCCGCCGACACTTACTCACAGCCGTCGTACAGCACCTCCACAGTGCCCATGCGCGACATCGACGAGTATAACCGCCGCGGAATGTTCGCCCCCGTCGACACCCTCGACGCCCGCACCGTCAACGCCGACACGCTGGGCGAGTTCCTCTACACGCACCGCATCGAGGCCTTCCATAACCCCGATGTCGTTACCTCCACCGGCAACGAGGACCTCATCAACTATTATTATAACCAGGGCTATCAGAAAGGCCTGAAAGACGGCACCACCACCAACGTCGTCGTCAACACTTACGACCCGTTCTGGGGTCCGTCCTACAGCTGGTATTACCCCTACAGCAGCTGGCGCTGGCGTTACAGCTTCTATGACCCCTGGTACTGGGGTCCGTCGTGGGGATGGGATCCATACTGGTCGTGGAGCTGGAACTGGGGTCCGTCATGGGGCTGGGGACCCGGCTACTGGGGACCCGGCTACTGGGGACCCGGCTACTGGGGCCCGAATTACTGGGGACCCGGACACTGGCATCCCGGACATGGTCCCGGCTATATCCCCGGCGGCTCGACGGCATGGCGTCCCTCGCCCGGTGCCTCTCGCCCTCATGCCTCGACAGGTTTTGGCACGGCAAATGGCCGTCAGCCCGGCAGCAGCGCCGGCTCGTCGTCGGTAGGCGGCTTCAACCGTCCCGGCAACATGGGTCGCGGCCGTTACGGTTCGACCGGTACGACAACCACCCGTCCTACATATGGAGGCGGCTCGTCTGCCAACAAGAACGTCAACGTCAACACCGGCAACTCCAGTTACGGCAATTACGGTAACCGTGGGCGCAACAACGCCAACCGGAACAATAATTCAACCAACAACAGCAACACCCGCTATAACAACAATACCCGTAACAACAACTACAACAATAACAGCAACTCCTCGTGGGGCTCGAGCCGCGGACGCGGTTCGTCCGGCGGCAGCAGTTACGGCTCAGGCTCGTCCTGGGGCGGACGTAGCGGCGGCGGCTCCTACGGCGGCGGTTCGCATGGCGGAGGAGGCGGAGGCCGTGGCCGCAGATAAAAGCACCTGATTTCGCTGCCGGGATGTCGATTAGCCGATAATTTGCATCCCGGCGGCGAAACACTTTTTAACCTCAGACGTTTTAACTATAACTTATTGACCCACGATTAGTCCTGACGGACTAATTGCCACTGACTGACATTCTCTCCCTCTGACTAACATATCTATACCCTAATTCGACAATGAAAAAGATTTTGATTACAGCTCTGGCCGTAGCGGCAGTTGCTCCTTATAGCTTGGCACAGAGCGCTATTGACGCCCTGTCTCTCACACAGACACAGTTGCGCGGTACAGCCCGTTTCATGGGTATGGGCGGCGCATTCACGGCCCTCGGTGGCGACCTGTCGACACTGACGCAGAACCCCGGCGGCATCGGCATTTACCGCAAGAGCGAAATCGGTGTCACCCTCGACATCAACGCCATGAGCACCGAGACACTCAGCGACGTAAAATACAAGGACAATCCCACCACCGTCGCCTGCAACAACTTCGGCTATGTCGGCGCCCTCAACCTCGGCGACTCGCCCCTGCGGTTCTTCAACTGGGGTGTATCGTACAACCGCGTGGCCAAGTTCGACCGCCGTATGTCCGGCTACAGCCAAAGCCAGGGCGGCTCGCTGACAAACTACATCGCCGACTTCACCAACAGAGCCGGTTACACCGAGGAACAGCTTAATTTCGGCGAGAACTACAACCCTTACCGCAGCAATGCGGACTGGCTGTCCATCCTTGCCTACAACTCGTACCTCATCAATCCGACCGGTCCCAACGGTCGCTACAGCGGCATGTTCCATGACGGAACGGTGGCCGACGGCCAGCTCAACACACGCGAGAAAGGATATGTAGACGAGTATTCAATCAACTTCGGCGGCAACTTCGTCGACATGCTCTACTGGGGTATCGGTGTCGGCATCACCGACCTCAGCTACACCATGCAGTCCACCTACGACGAGAGCCTTGAGAACGCCACCGCCTACACCGGCAAGCAGTCGGGCCTCATCAACAACGCCGACGCAGGCTACTACCTCAATAACTACAAGCACATGTCGGGAAGCGGCTGGAAACTGAGCTTCGGCCTCATCTTCAAGCCTATCAACGAGCTGCGCATCGGTGCCGCCGTCCACAGCCCCACATACTGGTCGATTGACCACAGCTACGACGCCAACGTCGATTACAGTTACTGCAATCCCGCCACTCCCGACAACCCTTACCGGCCCGAAAAGCCCGAGCAGACCGACGTCGCCTCCTTTGACTGGCGTCTGCGCAGCCCCTGGCGCTTCATGGTCGGCGTGGCCGGTGTCATCGGTAACTACGCCATCGTCAGCGTCGACTACGAGCGTAAGGCCTACGGCGACATGACCGTCTCCAACGCCTACTATGACGGCTACGGCTACATCGACGGCTACACCCGCAACGAGGCAATCACCAACAACATCCGCGACTACTTCAAGGGCTCCGACGAAATCCGCGTCGGCGTTGAGGTCCGTCCTATCCGTCCCCTCAGCATCCGCGCCGGTTACAACTACCAGACCTCTATGGTAAAGGATGTCGCCGCCAACAACGAAGTCGAGATTGTCACCAGCGGCACCGACCCCTCCTACAGCTTGGGCAAGGACACCAACAACATCAGCTTCGGCCTAGGCTATCGTGCCGGTGCCTTTACCATCGACGCCACCTACATGTACACCAAACGCAACAGCACCCTGCACGCCTACACCCCCTACAACGGCATGCCCACCGCCCAGCTCCCCCCCGCCTTCAAAGTCAAGGAAACCCAGAACAACATCGTCCTCTCCCTCGCCTACCACTTCTGACCTCATAAGGTTAACCAATAAAAGCCTGCGCTCCAAGTCTCGCAAGGACCTTGGAGCGCAGGCTTTTTATGTTCAATGTATTATTATGATGGATTGCAGAAAAAAAACATTGTAGGGAGGTGTGTCAAAATGTATGATTTTAATGATGTAGGGACATCGCTTTGCGATGTTAAGCCTGAAAGACAGCAGATTGACCCAACATGCCAAAGGCATGTCCCTACATTCAGGCTATTTTGACACACCCCCGCCTCCGGATGGCTGAATTAAAACTATAGTTGGACGCTTATTAAAGCGACACTATTATCAGCGGGTTTGCTATACTCTATTCGGAGGATGTGCTATTATCCCATGGGGCTGATGGCAAGGACGACGGGTGAAATCTGTCGTAGCACCAGTTTTCAACATTGGTAACTATGTAGTTCATGATGCGGTCGAATGCGCGACGGTTACGAATGATGTGCTCATGATACCGTGATTGCCATTGAAAAACTATTCCTTGTTTGCCGCAGTCTCGTTTTATGCCTCCTTTAAGCCCCCTTATTACGATGGCAAGACTGTTGTTATGGTGAAAATCCTGATAAGCCGGAGCATCATGCCGACGAGGTTTTAGGCATCCAAATCTCTGAGTTGCGGCCATTGACGATGTGAGGGTGTGTCAAATTGCGGGAATTTAATGATGTAGGGACATCGCTTTGCGATGTTAAGCCTGAAAACCAACGGTTTGGATAAACATGCCAAAGGCATGTCCCTACATTTAGGCTATTTTGACACAGCCTCCTACAGCAGATTGATTACTTTTAATCGGTTTGTTGATTGCAATAACCAAATGAATGTGGTTGGGCATGACAACGAAATTCAATAATTCAACATTTTCAAAATGCTTTGGTATGTTTTGAATTTGACTTGTTGCAATAATTCCGGCTGAAGAAAATTCCATCCTTTCATTAAGGATTTCACCAAAATAATGTTGCTTATAGGCACAGCAGACCGTGACGAAATAGACGCCATAAGCATAATCATGCCATTTTGCCCTGAATTGGTGCCTGTCGCCCATAGTAGCCGGTATAAGTTACTGTTTTACATCGCCAGGACGAGGGGGAGGATGCGGCGGGCGGTGGCGACGGGGTCGCCGACCGGGGTGGAGGGGTAGGGGTTGGATTGGTGCGACCAGGGGAATTCCATGTCGAAGGCGTCGGGGGCTGATTGGGGGTCGCTTCCCCAGTTGGACAGGCGCCAGTCGAACCAGTGTTGCCAGCGGGGGAGGTAGTAGTCGGCAAGGAGGCCCTGCCACTCGCGGTGGGCGTAGTCGTGCAGCTTGCCGCGCTCGCTGGGCTGGCGGCTGCCCCAGGTCGTTATCTGGACGCGGGCGTTGAAGTTGTAGTTGTTGCGCTCGGCGGAGTCGTCGCTCAGCTTGAGGGCGCGGTCGAGCCAGCGGCCCAGGCGGAAGTCGGGGACGGTGCCCAGCAGCTCGTCCTGCAGGCGTATCAGCTCAAGGAATTTCTCCGACTCGCGTCGGTAGGCCTCCCTGTCGCCCTCCCTGGCGGCCTTGGAGAAACGTGCGGCCACCTCGCGCCCCTTGTCGGCGGTGACCTGGCGCACGACATCCACCATGTCGTACATGTAGTTGGCGTTACCGCGGAATTTGTCGGCATTGTCGATGAGGATTTGCGCGGCCTCGACTACCGGCGCGTAGTCATAGTAAGGCGTATATTTCGACCACGCCGAAGCCTGGCGCGGACTGTCGGACGGACGGGCGCAGAACAGCGACTCGGCCGTGCCCTGCTGACGGTTGCCTGCGGGGCAGGCATATACCGAGTGGCCCAGCAACCGCCATGCTCGCGCCACGTTGTCGTTGCGGACGCCGTAGCGTGCCGTGGCATAGTCGCCCAGCCATCCGTCTAGGTCGGGGACACTGTCGGCCCACGGCAGCTCGGACATGTATTCGTACACCACGGGATTGGTCTCTATGCCCTCCATCGTCAGGCCTATGCCGCGGATGTCGCTATTCTCGGCAAGAACCTTGCCGTAGTCAGGACCGATGGTCTCGAGGCGACCGTAGAGGCCGATATTGCCGCCGAAGTTGTGCAGCATGCACCACAGCCAGTCGTGCCCGGCAAAACCGCGGTCGTTCCAGATGGGCTCCGTTTCGGCGTGGAGGTCGAGCACCAGCAGGTCGCCCTTGTCGAGAGCGCCAATCATCTCCAGGCGCGGGTTCTTGCGCCACGCCTGTATCACCCACACGGCCTCCGGGTTATTGGCCTTCATGGCGCGCATGATGGCCTTGCCCGCCGCGGCCAGGTCGACGCCCTTTGTGCTCCCGCCCTCATGGAACGGATCCATGCTGTAGTAGCGTGTGACGCCGTACAGCTTGTTCAGCTCGTCGTAGTATATCGCGGCGATGCGGGCGAAGTCCTTGCTCTCCGGCTGCAGGAAGGCCGGACGCTTGTAGCCGAACCAGCTGCCCGGGTCCTGCACCTCGATGCCCAGCGTTTGCGCCGCGTCGTGAGGCAGCATCCCCGCGTAACCGGCGAACACCGGCTCCATGCCTAACTGACGCATCCGCGCCACAATCTTCCGCTGCAATGCCTCCTGCCTCTCGTAGTAGGCCGGCGACACCGGGCCGCCCCAGCCCTCGAGGTTGTTCATCAGCCACCACGCCTGGAACCCCGGGCCGGCCACGAACTCCCCGATTTTATCATCCGGATAGCCCAGACGCCGCAGCACGTTGCGCCACACCGTCTCCGTGCCCGTTATGGCCAGCGGCATGTTGATACCATGCAGAGCCATCCAGTCAATCTCCTCCTGCCACCGCTCCCAGTCCCAGAAAGACATCGAGTACGAGTGCGTGCAGTAATTGAGGTAATAACGCAAGTCTGCCCGGCAACTATGGCACTCCTGTGCCGTCGGCACCGGCAGACTGTCGCCGATATGGGCGTGCATGTTTCCCCAGCAGAGGTGTACACCCGCATAATATTTGAGGTAATGGTTGACACCCGCCGCAGCGCTGAGGTCGTTGCCGGCCGTGACAAGCGGCTTGCCGTCTTTAGAGCCGATGCAGAACCAGTCGCCTTTGTCGTTTTTAGCGGTAGTATCCACCTCCACCAAAATCTTTTTTGAAAGACCATTGTCAATGCGTTCCAGCAGCGAGTCTACGGCAGGAGCAGTACGCCCCCATCCTGTAACGGCAGCCAGGCAGGCTACGGCCGCCAACATTTTTTTCATCAGTTTATTCATAGGTAATATACTAATCTTATGTCGCAAAGGTAATAAAAATCGGTCAAATCGTTCAGAACCGGAGGACGAAGAGTGAAATGTCGCGGTTTTTTGCTAATTTTGCGGATTGTAAGCGCTACGAAAAATTGTTACTGACGAAAAAAAAAGATGAATCCGTTTCTGATATTTTGCAAAAATATGGTACAGCTTGTGCTGTCGCCTACACATGGGTGGGAGGACGTTGCCGATGAGCCTGAACAGCCGCAGGTACTGCTCGAAAAAGGCTTTTATCCTCTGCTGGCGCTTGTCGGAGTCACGGCCATGACCAACGGGCTGTATCATCCCGAGCCATACAGCTACGTCCTTCAGCTGCAGACAGCAATAGCACAGGTGGTGGCACTTTTCGTGTCGATGATGCTGGCCCGGGCTGCTTTTGAGGCCATTTTACCGAATGTCGCCGGCTGCCCCGAGGACAAGGTCCGCTTCAACACCGTCTGCATCTATGGCATTTCTCTGATGGCTCTGATAGAGATTATAGGCAATTTGAGCCCGACACCTCTCGCCGCGCTTTGGTTTCTGCCCATCTTCATTGTTCCAATGATATGGCAGGCCCATAATTACCTGCAGGTGGCCAAGGAACGCCAGGCAGCATACCTGCTCGTCGCCTTCCTGACAATCATCGCCATGCCTGTGTTCTTCGGCTGGCTGTTACGATTACTCATCATCCGATGACAAAACAATCCTGATGTTTGTTATAAGGGAAAAATAAAATTATGGCAAAAAAACTGCAGCTCCCTAAGGAGATTAACATAAAGAACCGCCGCGCCACCTTTGACTATGCTATCGGTGACACTTTTACGGCGGGCATCGTACTTACGGGTACGGAGATTAAGAGTATCCGTATGGGCAAGGCATCGCTTGTCGATACGTTTTGCTACATCGACAACGGCGAGGTGTGGGTAAAGAACATGTACATCGCGCCCTACGCCTTCGGGTCGTACAACAACGTCGGTGACCGGCGCGACCGCAAGCTGTTGCTGACTGGACGCGAGATTGACCGCCTGGCCAAGGCCAATAAAGAGCCCGGCAACACTATTGTGCCGCTGCGGCTGTTTATCAACGACCGCGGTCTGGCAAAGCTGGTGATAGGCATCGGCCGTGGCAAAAAGGAGTACGACAAGCGCGACGCCATCCGCGACCGAGAGGACAAGCGCAACCTTGCACGCCTGTTCCAGAAAAAGTGAACGAGGGTTAAACGGCGAGCTCGCCGTTTAACGGTATACAATAATAAACAATAAACGGGGCCGCGTCATAGAACACGGCCCCGTTTATTTTACATTTTTAATTTTCAGTTTTCCATTTTTCACAGCTCCTTGGGCGGGTAGAGGGCGTCCCAGTGGGTGGAGTCGCCTTTGAGGTATTTGTCGAACCAGGCGAAGATGGTGTCCTGCCAGCGGATGCGCTTCTCGTAGTCGAGGATGTGGTGGTCCTGGTCGGTGACGGCGACAAAGGCGGTGGGACGGCCGAGGAGCTTGAGGGCGGTGAACATCTGTATGCTCTCGCCGACGGGAACGTTGTGGTCGGCGTCGCCGTGGAGGAAGAGCAGGGGGGTGTGTATTTTGTCAGCGTTATAGAGTGGCGACTGGCCGACGTAGAGGTCGCGGTGGCTCCACGGGTAGCTGTTTGCCATTGCCAGCTCGGAGTAGCTGTAGCCCCAGTATCCCTCGCCCCAGTAGGACGTGTGGTCCGAGATGCCGGCGTGGCTGATGGCGGCGGCGAAGATATCGGTGACGGTCTGCAGGTACTGGGTCATGAAACCGCCGTAGCTGGCGCCGATGCAGCCTATTTTGGAGCTGTCGGCAAAGCCATGGGTGCGGCAGAATTCCTTTGTGCCCTCGATGATGTCCTCGGCGACACCCTCGCCTGCAGTGTTGACGTGGCGCGACGACCACTCCTGTCCGCGGCCGGTGCATCCGCTCGGGTTGATGACATAGACGACGTAGCCCTGAGCCGCGTAAAGGTGCTGGGGATAGCGCGACTCAAAGGTACGCTCGATGGGCGAGCATCCGCCGTAGTAGTTTACGATGACGGGGTATTTTTTTTCAGGGTCAAAGTCTGCGGGGAGGTAGTAGCGGCCCTGGACGGTGTCGCCGCGCGAGTTGACGAAATTCCACTCGTTGCACTCGCCCAGACGCACGTCGGCAAGCTGTCCGTCCTTTGCTGCGGCGAGGCTAAGGTTTGCGCTCTTGCGAGACTTGTCGGAGACGTATGCGCGGTCGCTGTTTGATGCGCTTTGGCCTGCCCATGCCAGGCTGCGGCCTTTGCGGGGAAGGCTGAAGGAGGAAACGATGTCCTCGCCAGAGACAGCGCGTTCAAATTTGCGTGTCGTAGGATCGTAGGAGTAGAGAGGCACGTAATCGTAGTCGTCGGCGTTGAAATAAATTCTGCCGTCGGCGTGGCTCCAGGCGGCGCGGTTGACGGCCGGGTCGAAATCGCGGGTTATCGGGTCGACCTTGCGCGAGGCGATATCGAGGATGTAGAGCTGGCCGTCGCTCATCGACGAGGTGCGGCCTTCAGGCAGATTGATGCCGGCGCCGTCGAAGGCCTCGGCTGTGCCTTTCACAAGCACTTTTCCGGCGTCGGGCGAGAAGACTGCGTTCTCGATGAAGCCGTCGCCGCTGACGAGGGTGTCGCAGGCGGCGGTGCGCGTGTCGATGAGGAGGATGTCGAAAATCTGTGTGGGACGCTTCTCCAGACGGCTGCGCTGGCTCATGACCAGCATCTTTGAACCGTCATCCGAGATGTCCGTAGCCCATGACGTCACGGCACCGAAAGTGAGGGGACGTGTAAGGCCGGTGCGGAGGTCGCGCACAACCACCGAGCGGCGGTCGCGCCATCCGGGCTGACGGTCCTCGGGTTCGAGTATCTGATATACGTCGCCCTCCTTGGGGCCCTTGGTGACGACGGTGACGGCGACATAGTCCTCCGTGGGCGACATCAGCACGTCGCCTTCGGGCATGTTGTGCGACAAAATCTTTTCGGTGCCGTCGGCGGGATTGACGGTGTATAGCTGGCGGTCGTCACCGGCCATGCGTGTTCCGTACAGCAGCGGCGAGCCGGGCATCCAGTCGAGGTCGGCGTCGACGGTGGCGATTTTCTTGCCGTCGGAATTACGGTAGACGCTGGCCGAGCGCGTGGTCTTGCCGCCGGGATGGGTGGTGGTGACGCGCACGAGTGACATCGTGCCATCGGCTGAAATGGATGTGCCGGTGAAGCGGTCCCCGTCGAGGATGTCGGCAAGTGTTATGTCGCGCGGGTTGGCGCCGTCGCTGACCTCTACGGCTCCGGCCACGGACGGAACGACGGAGATGCGCGGCATGGCGTCCTTGGCGGCGACGAAGGCCACGCTGACTTCATGGCTGCCGGGGCGCAGGCCCATAGGTTTGGCGGCCTCCTTGCCGTCGATGGTGACTTTATAGGCTTCGGCGCCGGTGACGGGCACGGTTACCTCGCAGTAGCCTTTCGACTTGACGCGGAAGGTGATGACGCCGGTGCTGAGGCCGTCGGCGGTAACTTTGAAGGCGTCCAGGCTGACGGGAGTGCCCTTGCCCGTGGCGTCGAGGGGATAGTCGAGCAGGCGCTCGGCGGTGAAGGCGCGTCCGGCGGCGTCCTTGGCTGACGTGGCGTGGGGAGCGGCAACGGGGTAGGGCCCGTGCAGGAGCGCGGAAACGACGTTTACTGTATCAGCGGGAGCCGCAGCCGACATACCGGCCGAAACTGACATTGCGGCGACTGTCATTGCAAGATTACGTAACAAAGCGATTGGAAATTGAGAATGTAAAATTAAAAATTGAAAATTAAGCCTGGCGGGAATGGGGCGACAGGGCTTTCTTCTGATGCAAAATTACTGATTTTCGGGCTAAGTGAAAAGGATGGGCGACGATTTAGTTAATTTTAAGGCTCTGACTATTGCTGACAGCGTAATATTTCTTATATTTGCGGCAATAAAGGGTCCGGCTCTGATTGGCCCTCTTTACACACCGTTATTAATCTTTAATTTAAACACCATAAACATTATCACAACATGAAACCTTACGTAATCGGTATCGATATGGGCGGAACAAACACCGTCTTCGGTATTGTCGATGCCCGTGGCGTTGTTATTGCCTCCTCCTCCATCAAGACAGCCAAGCACTCAAAGTTCGACGACTACATCGACGAGCTATACACCGAGGTAATGCGCATAGTCACCGCCAACGACGCCGTCGACAAAATCCACGGTATCGGTATCGGCGCTCCCGACGCCAATTACTACACCGGCGAGATAACCCACGGTGTAAACCTGCCCTGGCCGTCGCCCATACCCCTGGCACGCGCCGTGTCGGAGAAATTCGGTATTCCCTGCGCCATCACCAACGACGCCAACGCCGCCGCTATCGGCGAGATGACTTACGGGGTTGCCCGCGGTCTTAAGGATTTCATAATGATAACCCTCGGCACCGGCGTAGGCTCGGGCATCGTTGTCAACGGCAACGTTGTTTACGGCCACGACGGCATGGCAGGCGAGCTGGGCCACATCACCGTGAAGCGCAACAACGGCCGTCTCTGCGGCTGCGGACGTACCGGCTGCCTTGAGGCCTACTGCTCGGCAACTGGTGTGGCTCGCACGGCCCGCGAGTTCCTGGAGGTGCGCAACGACCCGTCGCTGCTGCGCGAGCTCGACATCGACACCATCACCTCGAAGGACGTCTATGACGCAGCCATGAAGGGTGACAAGCTCGCCCACGAGATTTTCGACTACACCGGCACCATCCTCGGCGAGGCTCTGGCCGACATGACGGTCTTCTCGTCGCCCGAGGCCTTCGTTCTCTTCGGCGGTCTCTCCAAGAGCGGCGACCTGCTGATGAAGCCCCTGAAAGCCGCCATGGACCGCTCGATGCTGAAGATTTACAAGCACGACGGCGGCCCCAAGGTTCTGCTGAGCGAACTCAAGGAGGCCGACGCAGCCGTCCTCGGCGCCAGCGCCCTCGGCTGGGAAGCCAAAGAGCAGCCCATACCCGCCGCTGCAGCCGCTCCGGTCCTGCCCGTGACCCCGGCAGCCCCGGCAGCCCCCGCAGCAAACTAAGTCGCTGACCGGTTGGTATAAAATCGGGCCGTTGCTCTTTTTGCGACGGCCTGATTTATTATTATTTATTGTGTCCGATTCAGCGTTTATCGCGGCGGAACCTCCGGTAATTGATGTGCGAGTCGGCACGCTGGAGGGGAATTTCGGAGCGCAGGTAGTCGAGGTCAATGTACCGCTCCCCGCTGCCGCGGTGGATAGGGAATACGCGTGAGTCGCGCAGCATCAGCGATTCCTCCGATGCCTCGCTGCGCCAGCCGGGGAGAGTGGGGCGCACGGCGTCGGGGATGTCGTCAAGAGTGACTGCCTCGACATGGGCGGTGCCCGGGTATCCGAGCATAGTCCACATCACGCACTCTGATGGGTCACCGTCGGGCAGAGCGCCCTCGATGACGACGGAGGCCGACGTGCTGTGGCGCGGGATGAAGTCCTGGTCCACGGCCCAATGCAGTGTAGTGTCCGCGAGGACGTCGCGGCCGAGGAGGCTATGGTAGTACGAGCGTGAGCACGTCTCTGTGAAATCTTCGGGGACAAATCCGCCAGTGGCGATTTTGTCGGCCAGCAGATAACGAGCGTTGTTGCAGCGGATATATCCCATGCCGTCCGTGCTGTTGCCTGTCACCGAGAAGTTGGTGCGGATGAGCACCCCGTCATCAGTATCGCTGAGGTAGAACGGCATGTATTTGTAATCGTCGGTCTCGAAATACGCCCCTGCTCCGGTGGCGTCAATGACACCGAAATTGGCCTGCACGCCTAACGGCTTCGGCAGCGTGTCCAGCAGCCGGGCAAAGTCGTCGACCGTCCGGCATACCTGCAGTGCGCGGCTCATCACCAGCCCTTCGCGGTCCTTGACCTTCGCGGTATCCGGCGCCAGATTGTACGACGCCGTGTTCATGATGGCGAACCCAGCCTCGTTCATGCCCATCCAGGCCTCCCTCAGCAACGAATCGCCCGCGTTGAACAGCCCGACATACCGGAATTCTCCCGGTCTGCCCGTCACAACCTTCTCCACAAAATTGTGCTGCTGTCCCGTGTCCCTGTTCTTCCACAGCAGCGGCCTCCCCGAAGCCGACCGCGCCCCGCCGACAATCGCCGACGTGCACCCCCAGGCCTCAGCCGCTATTACAGCCATGACCGCCACCGCACCAATAACCGCAGTCTTTATTAGGTTCATGACAATATACTGAATTTTTAGTGGAACTGGTTGGTGGCGGGGTCGTAGGTGAAGCCTACGGCGGCGAGGCGTGACTGCAGGTCGTCGGGGGAGATGTCGAGGGAGGTGCAGAGGTCCTCGAGGGTGGGGTATTCGTCGCGCAGTTTGGTGTTGACTACACAGTAAAGCATGATGGGGTCTGAGGGTAGATTGTTCATAGCTTGTATATGTCTATGGTTTTTAATTTATGCAAAGATAAGAAAAAAACGGAGTTTTTGTGTACCTTTGTATGGCGGAAGCAACCCGAAAGGCGTTTCTTTTGTTTTATCACTGATTAGATATGTAAGTGACATGAGCGATAAGGATGACAGACAGGCGGTGAAGAGGCCGGGGCGGGTGCAACGGCTCCGGGTCCGGTTCCGTAGCTGGGCCGAGGGTGCGTGGGCGTACTGGACGGACGGCATCTGGCAGGATACGCGCACTACCTTTCGTGTCAATCTTCTCAAGACGCTAAATATCAGTATTAATTCGTTCCTTGATACTAATCTGCAGAACAAGGCCTGCGCGCTCAGTTTCCGCACGACGCTGGCTCTTGTGCCCGCCTGCGCAATGCTCTTTGCCATAGCCCGCGGCTTCGGATTTCAGAAGTTGCTGGAGCAGGAGATTGAGCACGCTCTGCCGGGACAGCATACCACCCTCGAATATATACTGCAGCTCACCGACTCGTACCTCAGCCAGTCCAGCGAGGGACTGTTTGTCGGTATCGGCATCGTTTTTCTGGTGTGGATGCTGATTTCGCTGCTGAGTAATGTCGAGCAGGCCTTCAACCTCATCTGGGGTGTGAAGCAGAACCGCAGTTTCTGGCGAAAGATTACCGACTACACGGCCATGCTGCTCATTCTGCCCATCCTGATGATTTGCGGCGGCGGCATCGCGGTGTTCATGTCGTCGACATTGCAGTCAATGTTTCAGTTCGAGTTCATGACGCCTGTAATCACGGCGTTGCTCGAAGTCGCTTCGTGGGTCTTCACCTGGCTGTTCTTCGCCGGTGTGTTCATCCTCATCCCCAACACCAAAGTCAAGATTCCCAACGCCCTTATGGCCGGAGTGCTTACCGGTACGGCCTTTCTGGTGCTCCAGTGGCTGTTTGTCAGCGGCCAGCTGTACGTCACCAAATACAACGCCATCTACGGCTCCTTCGCCTTTCTGCCGCTGTTGCTGCTGTGGCTCCAGCTGACGTGGATGTCGATATTGGGCGGCGCACTGATTTGCTACTCGTCGCAGAATATCTTCATGTACGCCTTCTCCACGCAGGTCAGCAACATCACGCACTCGTACCTGCGCAAAGTCGAGATAGCCGTGACGACACTCATCGTCCGGCGCTTTGTCGAGTCGCAGATACCCCTCACGCGGCACCAGCTGGCAGCGCTGACAGAGATTCCGCCGCGCCTGCTCAGCGATGTCCTCGACCACCTAATGCGTGCCGGCATTATCAACCGCATGGTCCTCGACATCCGCAAGGAAGATTACGGCTACCAGCCCGCCGTCGAGCCGTCGCTGCTGACAGTGGGCTATGTCCGCCAGCGCCTTAACAACATCGGCCGCGATAACTTTATCCCCCACTTCGAGGACCGCTTCGGCTCCGTCGTGAAGACCGTAGACAATCTGAGTGCCCGGTTCGACAAGACCGCCGACGCAGTGCCCCTGACCTCGCTGAAAATCGAGTCCTCCGCCTTTATGGACGCGGAGACAGCCAAAGCCCTCGGCATAGAACTGCAGCAGGAGCAGGCCGTCAGCACTGTGGACAACGCCTCCGACAACGACACCCCCGCCAATCCGTTTATGTAAATCATAAAATCATATCAAAACCATACAGCAATGAAAAAAGACATCGCAACCACCGCAGCCCCAGACGCCATCGGTCCTTACAGCCAGGCCATCGACACCGGCACATTCGTCTTCGCCTCGGGTCAGCTTCCCGTAGACCCCGCCACCGGCGCCATGCCCGCCGACATCACCGCCCAGACCGAGATGTCGTTGCGTAACGTTGCCGCCGTCCTCGCTGCCGCAGGCCTTACCCTGGCAAACGTCGTCAAGACAACGGTATTCCTGGCCGACATGGCCGACTTCGCCGCCATGAATGATGTCTACGCCCGCCATTTCCCCGCCCCATTCCCCGCCCGTTCCGCCGTAGCCGTCCGCACCCTCCCCAAAAACGCCCTCGTCGAAATCGAAGTCATCGCCGTAAGGTAATATTAGTCATCGATAAGCCTAACAGTATAGGCTATACGATAATCCCATGTAGGGACGAGCCTTTGGCACGTTAACCCGGCCGAAGGATTTTTGGCAGGGTTGACATCGCAAAGCGATGTCTCTACATAGGGATTTGTCGGTGTTTGAGGCAATTCAAGCACTCAAGCACCTGCCACCAAATCAGTCCTCGCAGTAGTGGCGGAGGACGCGGCGGTAGGAGTTGAAGATTTTGGATTTGGAGACGAAGCCGACGTAGTGGCCCTCGGCGTCGACGACGGGGAGGTTCCAGGCGTGGGTCTGGTCGAAGGTTTTCATCACTGACTCCATCGACGAGTCATCGCGGATTTTGGCGGGGGGGATGCTCATGAACTTGTTGACGTACATTTTGCGGTAGAGGTCGGGGCGGAACATGATGTTGCGGATGTCATCGAGGATTACCACGCCGATGAGTTTGTTGTCCTTGTCGATGACGGGGAAGAGGTTGCGGTGGCTCTGCGAGATGACGTCGCACATCTCTTTGAGCGACATATCCGGGGTGACGGAGAGGAAGTCGTTTTCGATGACGTTGCCGACTTTGAGCAGCGTGAGCACGGCCTTGTCCTTGTGGTGTGTGAGCAGCTCGCCGCGCTGGGCCAGACGCATGGCGTAGATGCTGTAGGGCTCAAAAATCTTGATGGTGCCGTAGGCGGTGGCGCTGACCAGCAGGAGCGGCAGGAAGAGGTTGTAGCCGCCGGTGAGCTCGGCGGTGAGGAAGATTGCCATCAGCGGCGCGTGCATTACTCCGGCCATCACACCCGCCATGCCTATCAGGGCGAAGTTCTTGTCCGAAATGGGCGTGTCAAAGCCGAGGGCATTGGCGCCGAGGGCAAAGACAAATCCCGTCATGGCACCCACGAAGAGCGAGGGCGCGAACGTTCCGCCCACACCGCCGCCGCCGTTGGTGGCCGAGGTGGCGAAGGCTTTGCTGGCGATGATTGCGGTGATGAAGAGGATGATGAACCATACGTGGCTGCCCTCGGAGTAGAACAGCGAGCCGTTGACAATCGAGGATGTGTCACCTACGAGCAGTCCGGTGATGGCGCCGTAGCCCTCGCCGTACAAAGGCGGGAAGAGGAACACCAGCCCGGACAGAATTACGCAGCCCGTGCCGACTTTGAGCCAGTAGTGCTTGCTGAGGCGCCTGAACATGTTCTCCATCATGTTCATCACGCGTGTGAAGTACAGCGAGACAAGTCCGCAGACGATACCGAGAACAAGTACGAAGGGCAGTTTGGCCAGCGTGAACGTGTCGCTCTGCACAAAGAAGAATTCGAACTCGTATCCGGTGTACAGATAGGCTATCGTAGCCGCTGTTATCGAGGAAATCAGCAGCGGCATCACCGACACCGTGGTGAGGTCGAGCATCAGTACCTCCAGGGTGAACAGCATGCCGGCGATAGGGGCCTTGAAGATGCCCGAGATACCTGCCGCGGCGCCGCATCCGACGAGTATCATCAGCACGCGCGGCGACATACGGAAAGCCTGTCCCACGTTCGAGCCTATGGCGGCACCGGTGGCCACGATAGGGCCCTCGGCACCGACCGAACCGCCGAACCCGATGGTGATGGACGAGGCTATCACCGACGTGTACATGTTGTGCTTCTTGAGGCGGCTTTTGTTCTGCGAGATGGCATACAGCACACGCGTGACGCCGTGCGAAATGTTGTCACGTACGAGGTAGCGCACGTACAGTCCCGCAAGAATGACGCCTACGGCCGGGAAGATGATGAACAGGTAGTTGCCCTCGCTGATGTTGACATGGCTGAGCAGGAGGGTGGAGATGGTGTGGATGAGGAATTTCAGCACGATAGCGGCAAATCCGCTCAAGATGCCCACCAGCAGAGCCAGGAAGATGACGAAAGTGCGCTCCCCGACGTATTTCTCGCGCCAGGACAGAAAAGACAGGAACATCTTGTCGATTTTCGAGTCGGGATTCTGCGGTTTCATTGCCATAGCTTTACTTTCGTTTTGTGTTACTTATATGCCGCGGCCGGTGATTACGGTGCGGACGGTGTGAAAGAGAATCTTGAGGTCTACGCCCATCGAGACGTTCTCGAGGTACAGCAGGTCGTAGCGGAGTCGCTCAATCATCTGGTCGATGTTTGAGGCGTAGCCGTATTTCACCATGCCCCAGGATGTTATGCCGGGACGTACACGGTGTACGAGGGTGTAGTAAGGCATGCGCTCGACAATCTGGCGGACGTAGTATTCGCGCTCGGGACGCGGGCCGACAATGGACATGTCGCCTTTGAGGACGTTCCAGAACTGCGGAAACTCGTCCAGGCGGTATTTGCGCAGGAAACGGCCTACGCGTGTTATGCGCGGGTCGTCTATCGCTGACAGTTTGGGACCGTCGGCCTCCGAATTGGTGTACATCGACCTGAACTTGTAGATGTAGAACGGCTTTTTGTGGTAGCCGATGCGCAGCTGGCGGTAGAATGCCGGTCCCGGGCTGTCGATTTTCACGGCCAGAGCCAGGGCGAGGTACAGCGGACTGAAGACCAGCAGAGCCAGCGACGACAGCACGACGTCGGCGGTACGTTTCATGTTGGCCGTCATGGGCGAGAAGCCGGGCGATGAAATGTCGACAAGCGGGTCGTTGACGACATCCTGCATGCGCGGACGCATGACAATCATGCTGTACAGGTCGGGCGTGGCGAAAATCTCACAGCCGAGGGGCATCAGGTATGAAATAAGCTCGGACGTCTGCTTCATGCCGCTGCGGTGGGGCACGATGATGAGCCGCTCTATGCCTTTGTCGGCGATGGTACGGCGGATGTCGTCGATAGAGGAGACCTCGTATTGAGTGCCGTAGTCGCCGCGGATTTCGGGGCTCAGCTCTACAAGGCCCATGATGCGGAAACCGTTGCCGCGGGGGCTCCGGTCAATGCGTCGGGCAATCTCTATGGCCGAGCGGCCGGTGCCGACGACCAGCGTATTGTAGGCAATCTCTCCGCTGTGAATTTTCTTCGACGCCGCATGGGTTATGAAGGAGCGGCTGATGTACACCGGAACGGTGAGGAACAGCCACGCCAGAAGGAGCAGGGTGATGTTGGTCGACCGCTCCGAGAAGCCGTCGTTGACCATGGCCACGAAGAAGATGATGATGGAGCTGCAGAGGCTGACGAAGACAGTGTTGAGGATGTCGTCGAGGCGGCTCTTGAAATAGGGGACATTGTAGTATCCGGAAAGCCAGTACAGTGCCACCATCATGAACGGGAAGATTATCTGACCCTGGAGCACCGGTTCAAGGGTGAGGTGTTCCACAAAACCGCCGTCGCCTACGCTGTGTCCGGGCAGCGACGAATACCTCACCATAGTGAACAGAAACCATCCCAGGTTGAGGGACAGCCAGTCGGTGAGAACGTATTTAAGCGATTGTCGGCGGTGATTTATCATTTGCGCAGGATGGTGAACTGTCCCGAGGCGGTGAGACGGATGACGGAGGAAGGAGGTGTGAGGCACGGGTCATCGCGCCTTGAGGTGCAGATGTAGTCGACGGCGTCGGCCACTTCGGGGGCTATCTCGTCGTATGAGCGGGCGGCGGGCTGACCGCTGATGTTGGCCGAGGTGGAGACAATGGGCCGTCCGAAACGGCGCACGAGGGCGTTGCAGAAGCTTTCGCCGGCTACGCGCACACCGAGAGTGCCGTCGGGACCGAGGAGCAGGGGCGAGACGCCGATGCCCTTGTCGTATACTATTGTGGTGGGGCGTTCCGAAAATTCTATCAGGTCGTAGGCGACGTCGGGGATGCCGTCTACGGTGCGCTCAAGCATGGCCAGGTCCGAGACGAGGGTGAGCATGGCCTTGCTGTCGTCGCGCTGTTTGATGGCGTAGACACGGCGCACGGCCTCGTCGTTGGTGGCGTCACAGCCTATGCCCCAGACAGTGTCGGTGGGGTAGAGGATGACTCCGCCGCGCTTCAGAACTGCCACTGCCGCATCGACATCGGTCATGTCGACATTGCCGCCACGGACGGGGACGCCTGATGTTCCGCCTCCGCGACGCTCGAACAGTGCTGCGTCATCGTCGTCGTGCGAATTGACTGTCTCTCTTTTTTTGTTATAGGGTCGACTCATTGTTTTTGCTCTGCCTTAAGCAGACATTATGCAAAGTTAATGAATTTTTTCCGTTAGTCATCGGTAGAACGACGGTTTTTGCCTGTTTATTTCGATATGTCGGCGGGATTTGTTAATTTTGCGACTGAAAAGACCGGGCGGTCCCGACGTGTCTGCTGTAGTCATGGACCTGCCTGTGTCAGTTATGTAGCTAATATGGAAGAAAATAAGCACAAGCCTGCCACAAATAAATCCGAAAACGAGTTTATGGTGAAAGCCAAGGATTTTTATCGCCGCAACGCCATCTGGCTTACGGTCGTATTCATACTGTTGTCTATTCCGTTGCTGATGCTGCTGTTCCTGCTGTTCACCAATCTCTGGACACATCACGGCAACACTACCGTCGTGCCCTCCATCAAAGGCATGCAGTACGAACAGGCCATGCTGGCGCTGGACGAGGCCAACCTCGAGCCGGTGATTTCCGACTCCATCTACGACAGCCGTCAGCGCGGCGGCACTATTGTTGAGGTCTACCCCAAAGCCGGAGCCGTCGTCAAGGACGGACGCGAGGTGTACCTTACCATCGTGGCCTTTGCTCCGCGCACCGTCATTATCGATTTCCCCCTCACCGATATTTCGCTCAAGCAGGCCGAAAACTATCTTTCGGCACGCGGCATAACAACCGTGAAGATTGAGTACGTGCCCTCTGAATTTGACAATATCGTCGTCTCGGCAAAGGTTAAGGGCAAGCCCATAGGCATGGGCAGCAGGATACATGCCAACGATACCGTCGTGCTTGAAATCGGCCAGAGCCAGAATGAGCTTGAGGATGCCATTGACGCACAGGCCGACTCTATTTTCGCCTCCGATGCTGAGATTCCCGACTCGCTTGGCGTAAGCGATGCCTCCGAACTTTAAGAAACTGCCAGATGACTCCCGACGATTACATCGATGACGAGATTGACGGCATTGAAGCTGACGGCGTAGACGAGGATGAGAGCCAGGTGGGCGATGGCCTGTACGAGCATTTCCGCTTCGTCGCCGACAAGGGCCAGCAGTTGCTTCGTGTCGACAAGTTCCTGACCGAACGTCTGTCCGGCTCGTCGCGCAACCGTGTGCAGCAGGCCGCCGAGGCCGGATGCATACTGGTGAACGGCAAGGCCGTGAAATCGAACTACCGCGTCAAGCCCCTCGACGTCGTGCAGGTGGTGATGGATCGCCCGCGCTACGAGCACGAGGTGGTGGCAGAGGATATTCCGCTCGACATAGTTTACGAGGATGACGATGTCCTCGTCGTAAATAAGCCCGCCGGACTGGTGGTGCATCCCGGTCACGGCAACTGGACGGGCACGCTGGTCAACGCCCTGGCCTGGCATTTCCGCGACACACCCGACTATGACGTCTCCGACCCGCGCCTGGGCCTCGTGCACCGCATCGACAAGGACACGTCGGGACTGCTCGTAGTGGCAAAGACCCCCGATGCCAAGACGCACCTCGGACGGCAGTTCTTCAATAAGACGACGCGGCGCGAATACGTCGCCGTTGTATGGGGAGTGCCAGAACCGGCCGAGGGAACGATAGAGGGCAACATAGCCCGCTCGGTGCGCGACCGCCTGCAGATGGACGTATATCCCGCCGACGGACCGGTGGGCAAACACGCCGTCACACATTATTCGGTAATAGAGCCGCTCGGACACGTCAGTGTGGTGCGCTGTGTGCTCGAAACGGGACGCACACACCAGATACGCGTACATATGCGCCACATCGGCCATACGCTGTTCAACGACGCCCGTTACGGCGGTGACAAGGCTCTGCGCGGAGAGCGCACATCTGCCTATAACGCCTTTATCGCCAACTGCTTCGAAACGTGTCCGCGTCAGGCCCTCCATGCCCGCACCCTCGGCTTCGAGCATCCGCGCACACATGAGCAGATGTTCTTCGAGGCTCCCATCCCCGACGATATGTCCCGCCTCATCGACAAATGGCGCAACTACATCCACAACACGATAAAGAATGCATAACTGTAGGATGGGGAGGCTTTTTGAATTGGCAAGGGATGTGGCCGGGGTGATTGCTCCGGCGCGGTGTGTGGTGTGCGGGGAGGCATTAGTTATGGGCGAGGAATTTTTGTGCGTGCAGTGCCTGTGGGCCATGCCGCGTACTTTTGCCCACCTCCGTTATATTTCAGAGTTTGCCGACCCGCTGGCGCGCGTTATTCCTAACGCCCGCTTCGCATCGTGGTTCCGCTACCGGACCGACAGGCCTTACCACCGCATCATCCACAACATCAAATACCTCGACTGCCCTAAGTTGGGCGTCAGCGCAGGCGCCCATTTTGCCCGTGAGCTCAAACCCGACGGATTTTTCGACGGCATATACCTCATCGTCCCGATTCCCATACCGGCTTTGCGCCGTTTTGTCCGTGGCTATAACCAGGCGGAGATGATAGCCCGCGGGGTAGGTGAGGAGACGGGTATTCCCGTCGCCAAAATTCTCACCGAAGGCTTTTTCCGCCGCTCGCAGGTAGGACTGGGCAGCGTCACACGCCGTGCCAATATGTCCGAGGCCCGCTTCACGGTAAAGAACGCGTCGGCCTTGTCCGGCAAGCACTTGCTCCTTGTCGATGATGTGATAACCACGGGCTCAACCATGCATTCCGCAGCGTTGGCCCTTAAAAAGGCCGAGCCGGATATTGCACGGATATCCTTCCTGTCCCTCGCCATGTCCGACGCCGGGTTTTAGCCGGGTAGAGTATGCAGGGACACTGAGGTTCGGTACCATATTCCTATTCCCTCTCAAAAAATAACACCCCCGGGCCGGAGCCCGGGGGTGTCGTTGTTTCTGTCGTTTGTCAGGGGATTATTTCAGACCGGAAAGGTTGAAACCGGCGAACTCGAGGTCGTTGGCGGCTTTGGCGGCCAGCTTGTTGTCGAGCTTGATGGCCTGACGGAGGTTGGTGAGAATCATGTTCTCGTTGTTGGTGCGGGCACCGAGGACAGCCATCAGGTAGTAGGTGGTGGCGTCGGGCTTGTTGATACCGGCCAGGGTTGACTTGGCGGCGGTGTAGTTCTTGTTGAGAATCTGGGCGAGGGCGGCGTTGTTGCTCTTCGAGTTGCCGAAGGCGCGGGCAGCGGCGGCGTTGTCACCCATCTTGAGGTAGTAGGTGCCGAGGGCGTCACCGAGACCCTGCTGGCCACCGGCTGCGCCAAAGTATTTGTTGGCGTTGCTGTAGTTGCCGTTGAGGAGCTCGATAAGACCGAGGTTCATCTGGGGCTCACCGGCGTTGGGAGCGATGCTCTGAGCCTTTGCGAAGCTCTGCTTGGCGTCGTTGTACTTACCGGCAACGTACTGGGTGAGACCGAGGTCGTTCCAAGTGCGGTAGTCGTTGGGATAGAGCTTGACGGCCTCTTCGTAGATGGCCATGCGCTTGTTGTTGTCGTCGGTGAGGGTGGCGGCGTAGAGGATTTCCTCGACGCTGAGCTCGGCGGGCTTGGTGGTTGCCAGCTTGCTGATTTCCTCGTCGCTCTTGCCGATAACGTCGATGGCGGCGGTTATGCGGGAGTAGCGGAGCTTGGGCAGGATGACGTCGGGAAGCTGCTCGTAGACCTTGATGAAGTTCTGGAGCTCTTTCTCACGCTGCTCGGGGTCCTTGTACATCGAGAGGACGTCGATGATGACCTGCTTGTCCTGGAGGTTCGACTCGGCAAGGAGTT
This sequence comes from Muribaculaceae bacterium, assembly GCA_051890455.1. Classification (GTDB taxonomy): domain Bacteria; phylum Bacteroidota; class Bacteroidia; order Bacteroidales; family Muribaculaceae; genus CAG-873. The sequence continues at coordinate 48,459 of JBJFEE010000040.1, read as the reverse complement.
TCTGCAGGCCTTCCCAGTCCTCGGGAGTGAACTCTGCGGTGAGCTCGCCGAATTCTTTGATTTTCTGTTTCTTCAGCTGCTCGACCATGTAGCCCTTGGTGTTGGTCTCACGCTTCTCGGCCAGGGCGGTGTTGAAGTCGAGGGTACCGTCAGGCGAGGCGTACGACTTGATATTGACCTCCTTGATGACGCGGTTGTCGGCCTCGTTTGCGTTGACAAGCTCCTGCTGCAGGGCCTTCATCTGCTCGGAGTTGAGCTGGTCGGGACGCAGGTTGGCGACGTTGATGAGGAAGAGGATGTCGGCGGCGTACTTCTGGTTGATGATGCGCTGGAAGGCGTCGGCGCCGAGGGCGGGGTTGACGGTCTTGGCATCGGCGAGGGCAGCGGTGGCGATTACGCCGTCGGCAACCTTGACGCGGGGAAGGGTGTAGGTCTTGCCCTTCTGGTCAACGACAAAGGTGAGGTAGAGTTCGCTCTTTGCCATGTCGGGCTGGTAGTTGTAGCTGACGGGGATGGTGTAGGCGCCGCCGTATTCGTAGCTGACTACGGGAGCGTTGCCGCGAACTTTCTCGCCCTGGAACGAATAGGCCTGCGAGGCAGTCTCCTGGCCGTTGTATACGAGGACGGGGGTAACGGTCACAGCGGCGTTCTTCACAAAGAACTTGGCGGGAATTTTGGCTGTAACGGTTGCGGGGACTTTTTCACCTACAACCTCGAGGGGGTTGGGGTTGGTGCTGAAATAGTCAGCGCTGAAAGCACCTAATTTTTTGCCGCACGACGAGAGCATCAGAGCAGTGCCGAGAGCAAGAGTAAGGCAAAGTTTTTGATTCATAAATATTTGTATTAAAAAGTGTTGTTTGTGTCTTATGTGACAGAATTATCCTATTTAGTTATGTCAGGGCGCAATTACGGCGTCGCGGCCGTCTCCGTCCCTAATTCTTTGCAAATATAGCAAAGTTTCGACTAATAACGTGAAAAAAAGTCCCTCAATTTTGTTTGTCCAAGCGGAAAAAAGGAAAATCGGTATGTCAGAGCGCAAACCCTTTGCGGCGGAGTTCGGTGAAGTCGGGGTCGCGGAGGCCGCTCTCGCCCAGGGGCACCGACTCATTGTAGTCGTTGAGGTAGGTGTGGGGCAGGGGAACATACGAGGGCGACACCAGGCTGCTGTGGCTGTCGACGAAGCGGCTGCGCAGGCCTGCGAGATCCATCAGCGTGTGGAAAACCGAGCGTGACGACGACACGTCCCTGTCGCGGTTGGTCTGTGCGGCCTGCCATTTGCCCGGCTCGGCGGCGCGCAGGCTCTCGCTCATCCACATTACCATGGGCACGTGCAGCTGCTGGTAGGTGGGCACCGGCGAGGCGTGGAGAAAGCGGCCGCGTGCGTCGTCGTATATGTCCTCGCCATGGTCCGACACGTAGAGTAGGGCGGCGCGGGCCTGTGTCTTGTCGAGGGCCGTTATCAGACTCGACAGCAGTGAGTCGGTGTAGTGGATGGTGTTGTCGTAGGCGTTGACGAGTTGGGGGCGGTTGCCGCGTTTGGCAGCGGAGTTGCTGTCGGGCTTGAAGACCGCCATCTCGCGCGGATAGCGCTTGTTGTACTCGAAGTGCGAGCCGTAGGTGTGCAGCACCACAAAGATTTTCTTGGCCTTGCTGTTGTTTACCGCCTTGTCGAATTCGGCGGTGAGGTCGAGGTCGGGACGCGGGGCGCCGCTGTCGGTGAGGAAGAGGCTGTTATGTGCCTCCTCGCCGTAAAAGTCGATGTACGAGCGGTTGCGGCGCTGGTTGGAGATGTAGTGCGTGTCGTACCCGGCATCGTTGAAGGCCGAGAATATGCTCTTCACTATGGCCACCGAGTCGCCGAAGCTGTGCGAGTCGAGCCCGGACATCAGCATGGGCACGCTCTTGTGCGTGGTATTGACCTCGCTGAGGGTGCGGCTGAAGCCCACCAGTCCGTCCTTGCTCTGAAGGCGCGGTGTCGTGAGCCGGTCATATCCGAAAAGGCTCCACTCCGAGGCGCGGGAGGTCTCGCCGATGACAAAGACGTAGATTTCTTTCTCGACGGGGTCGTGCGTGGGCGTGACACCATAGCTAAAGTCTGCCGATGTCTCGTGATATCCCGCCGACTGCACGGTGCGCTCGCCTGCCGAAAAGATGTTGCAGATGACGTTGTACGGGAACATCTGACGGGCGGGACGGCTGCGCTTCTCGGTCAGCGCCGATACGGTCATCAGTATAAGGCAGACGGCGGCGACAATGCCTCCCGCAATAAGTACAGGACGGCGCTGGCTCTTGTCGGCTTTCCTGTGCCTGACCAACATCATGACAGCAATAACAAGCGGCGGCAGGTAAATGACGATGACGGTGACGATGGCGTTGACGAGGTTGCCCAGCAGCTCCTGCACCTCGGCAGCATTGGTGGTGAGGACGTTGAGGAACATGTCTATGGCGATGATGCTCTCGCCGTACAGGAACAGCAGGACAATCTGGAAGGCGCAGAGGACGGCGACGGGCAGGAACCACAGGATTACGGCGCCGGTGCGGCGGAACAGCCCCATGATGACCATGAAGATGCCTAACGGCAGCAGGATATTGGCTATTTTTATTGTTACCGGATAAGTCTCGGTGACGGCCAGGCCGATGTTGGGGACTATCAGCAGCAGCGGATAAAGCCATATCCACAGCTGCGGGTCGGTGAGCAGCGCTCCTGTCTTTTTTGCTAACCTGTCGAATTTACCTTTGTGCCTTTCTTTCATTTTTGAATTTGTGTTGCCTCCTTTTAAAACGCCTCGTTGAGACTAAAGTTGAATGACTTTTCGCCTTTGCCGAAGCCGACGTCGAGGCGGACGTTGACGCCCTTCTTGAATTCCCAGCGGTAGCCTATGCCCGCATTGGGCAGGATATTCCTGAGCCGCAGGGACGAAAATTTGGGGTATACCGTTCCCGCGCCCACCCACAGCGCTATGCCGTTGCGCCGCCATACGTGCTGTCGCAGCTCCACGGTGAGGGACGTCGCCATCTTGTCGCGGTAGCGGCCCTCCCAGTATCCGCGCATGGTATGGCTGCCGCCGAAGGTCGACAGCAGTCCCCACGGCGTGTCGCCCCATGTGTGGCGTGAGTGCAGGTTTTCGGCCAGCACGCCGCCCTTCCATACGCGCTGATAGGCCGATGCGTTAAGCTCAACCTTGGTGAAATCGTATTTGTTGGCGAGAAATCCCGGGGTGGCAATCATGTCCAGACGGACGTTCCAGCCGCGGGTGGCGGCGGTGGGTATGTCCCGGGTGTCGTAGAGGAAGGTTATGCCCACGCCGGTGCTGAAGGTGCGGTTGGCCTCGCCGCGCAGCTGCCACGGCTTTTCAAAGTCGCGCGCGTTGATATAGGTGAACTCGGCTTTCGGGCCTACGAAGAGACCGGGACGTATCTGGAATACGAAGTCCACCTTTGCGTCGCTCTGCAGACGCCGGTACCAGTTCTGCGACGAGTCGGCCTTGTTTTCGATGTAGCCTATGCCCCACATCTTGTCCTTGAACGAATAAAACGATACGTCGTAGTTAAGGCGGTAACGGTCGCCGACAAAGATATGGTAGCCCTCGACGCCGATTTTGAACATCTGGCCGGTGGTGACGTCGGCCTTGAGGGTGATGTTGCTCAGCGGCGTGATGGTGTCCTGCAGGCCGCCGTCGCTGTATATGCCCGAGGCGGCCAGGCCGATGCCGAAGCCCTCCTCGCTGGAGTAGTGGGGCCCGCCGATAAACGAGATGTCAAAATTCTTCGTACGCTGTTTGTTGCTGTCCTTGAAATAGCGGTATACTTTGCCGATGAAGCCCTTCTCGTACCACGACAAGGTATCCGCCGTCGGATGCGGTGCAACGGCGTCTGCGTAGTCCTGTAGGGTCGCGGCATGCCGCGGCCTTTCATAGCCGGTAGCGGCTGCATCAGTCGTGTCGGCAGCCTGCCCGGTCACTTCCTGTGCCCGGACGCCGGTGCCGATGACCGATATCACCGCCAATGTCGTAAACAGTCGAAACATGGTGCAAAGGTAAAAACAAAAGCCAAAACAGCCAAAACAGCGGGGCGATATAAGCAAATCAGCCCAACTATTTGGCTTAAAAGGTTATTTGGCTGAGCGGCTTTGGTCGGCACAGCCGAGTATCCTGGCGCGTATGCTACAGGCCTCGACGTTTTTGAGCGAGCGGATGGTAAGGACGTCGGCGTTGGTGCCGATGGAGAGGCTTACCCGGCCGGTAAAACGGGTGAAGGGCGTGCATTTGAGACGCACTGACTCGACCGCCTCATATTTCAGATAGCTGCTGATGCGGGCAATATTGCCGCCATTGACAAGGACGTAGCCGTCACAGAGTGCGATGCCGCTATGTCGCCGGGCCATGACGGCACGGACGGCGGCGAAGATGATATATGCCGTGCATAAACCGATGGCGTATGCAGCCATATCGAAATGGTAAAGCACAAATCCGATTGACAGTGCAATCAGCAACTGCGGGATAAAGCTGCGGTAAAATATGCCGAAGCCGGAACGAGCAGTTTCCTGAACCGAGCCTGTTTCCGTTGCCTCCGGGCCGAGCCAATGTAGGGACGTGCCTTTGGCACGTTGAGCCTGCGCAGCCGGTTTGCTGCCGAGCCACCAGTCGAGCAGTCCGGAGCCGAGCCGCGAACCGTAGATGTAGACTTCGTTTTCGCCTTTCCGGCCTACGGTGTTGAGAGCCTGGCGGATGCGGACGGTCTGAAAGCGCAGGGCCTTTTCGAGAGGGTTCTGCCTGACGGTAATAATCGTCACCTTGTCGCGGGCAAAACGGCATGTGTAGTTTGAAATCAGACCGAATTTAAAGACGAGGCGGTCACGCACCTCCGTAATCGTCATGTTGCCGTAGCGGAATATTGTCTTGCCCGTCCACAGTACGGCGACGAGGATGTAGAGTGCGGCAAGGAAAAACAGCACGGCCGTCGGCGTGGGCATGAGGTCGGCTGCATTGCTTTCGATGTAATCTATCGCCTGGCCGGCCGCGTCTCCGTCAATCTGGTTGATGTTGTCGAGGACGGGAAACAATATGGCCGACAACACGGCAAAGCTGCGGAGATGGTTCTGGCAGAGAGCGCCTTTGATTATGTCCGCATTGCTGACTGTCAGCTTTTTTTCGGCGACGGGTACGGGCGGCGGGACTGTCAGTCCCTTGGTGGCGGCGTAGGTCTCGCTGTTTCTGACGGCACGCAGAAGCGCCTCCCAGTCTTTTTCGCTGAGGATGAGCTCGAGCTCCTCGCCGTCGGAGGCTAAGGTGTCGAAGGCTACGCCGCGGACACCTAACAGGCGGTATGCCAGTCCGCGCCTGGTGCGCAGGGTATGGATGCGTGATGTGGGAATGCTGGTGGTCTTTTGGGCCAGCATATTTCTGCTGAAGATGAGTTTGTCGTCACGGATGTAGAATTTCAGCGGGAAATAGCTGAAGAAAGCAGTGACCAACGCCAGACCGGTAATGGATGATACTACGATGGCGACTTTTATCAGTATGTCAACAAGAGTGTTGTCCCCCTCCTTGAAAAACAGAATGACAATGGCGGCGAAGAAGGCACCGACAAGTTTGCGCCCGTTTTTCAGAAACATTATCAGGAACGCGCCCGCGCCCATGCGTCGTGGTGTGGAGAAATCATTCATCGGCTGAAATGCTTTTCCTGGTGGTGGTTTCTTCTTCGGCGGCGGGCTTAATCTCGCTGATGAGCAGTGTCTCGATCTGCCTGGCGCGGTGGTGGAAGAGGCCGGGGATGGTTATCTGGTTGAGCTCGTTTTGTGTGCCGTTGACTACGTCGACGTAGTAGAGTCCGAAAATACGACTGACGGGGTTCATGCGCACTGTCACCTGCTGTATTTTGCTGAACGGGACGGTGGTGGTTTTCGGGAAAAATATTCCCGAGCGGTACGTTATGTCGTGGTCGCGCAGGGCGTATCCCTTGAAAGCGAAGATTTTGGCCGACATGGCAACGTTTATGACGTAGGCGAGTGCCAGGACGATTTCGCCGGCAATAAAGACGGTCATTTTGTGGCTGTAATCGGACGTCAGAATGAGCGTCGCACATCCCATCAGCAGGAGATAGACCAGCGTTATGCGGGCAATCACCACTTTTACGTATTTGGGCTCGACGTGCTCGAAGGCGAGTTTTTCCACCGGCTGCACCTCGTCGGGCCATATCTGTCTGTTTACCATATTGGAAGTATGAATCATAAACCGTCGGCGATGTAGGGACGTGCCTTTGGCACGTTCAGCCTGCCGGGCAAGCCATTCGGGCAGGCTAAACATCGCAAAGCGATGTCCCCTACATAGGATTGAGCCGACGGGTTATTTGGGCACATTGGTCATTAGCAAACCGGCCGTGCGGGATAATCCCTGCTGTCTTATCCCTGGTGGGCGGGACGCAGGAGGTCGTTGACGGTCTTGACGGGGTTGAAGGTGTCGATGGGGACCTCGACGAAGACGGTGTTCCAGTCGCTCATGGTGCCGTTCCAGAGGCCGGGGAGCTCGAGGGCGCGCAGGGGGCGTCCGGCCTGGCTCTTGTCGGAGATGAAGCCGGTGTCGGGGTCGGTAAACTTTGTCAGGTCGAAGGGCTTGCCGTCCAGGTCGTTGATGTAGCAGACCAGGTCGACGGGGTTGAAGTGCGTGGCCTTCTTCATCATCTCGACGTTCTCGGGCTTGGAGGTGTCAATCTGTGTCGACTCGAGTATCTGAGGCGAGGCGGTGCCGTCGGGGTTGTAGGCGATGTATGGGCCGCCGCCTGGCTCGCCCTCGTTGAGGACCATGCCGCAGACGCGGACGGGGCGGTTGAACTTGGCCAGCATCCATTTTGCCTGCTCGTCGGGGCTGAGTGTGGCCAGGCCGTCGGCGCGGATGTTGAGGGTGTGGGCTACGAAGTCGCGTATCTCGGCAAGCTGTTCCTCGGTGACGTTGCCGGCCTTCAGCGCCGCGGCATAGCGGGCAATCTGGTCGTGTACGAGCACCAGGATACCGCCGATAATCTTCTTGTATTTGACGGTGGGCATACGGCGGCTGTCGGTCACGACGTTGTCGATGTTCTTGATGTACACCACCATGGCGTCGATGTCGCTGAGGTTGCTGATGAGGGCGCCGTGGCCGCCGGGACGGAAGACGAGGTTGCCGTCAGCATCGCGGAAAGGCGTGCCGTCGGGGTTGGCGGCGATGGTGTCGGTGGAGGGTTTCTGAACCGAGGTGGTGACGTGGAATTTCAGTCCGGTGTTCTTCTCGAATTCGGGCAGAACCTGGCTGAGCTTGGCGGCGAAGAGCTGGCGGTGGTTGTCGCTGACGGTGAAGTGAACGTTTACGACACCGTTGCTGACGGTGGTCTGTGCGCCCTCGGCAAGCTGTTCCTCGAGCGGTGTGCGGGTCTTGCCGCCGGCGTAGCGGTGGAAGGTCAGCAGGCCTTTGGGGAGCTGGCCGTAGTTGAGGCCCTCGGGACGGATGATGCCTGCGATGACGTCCTTGTAGCGTCCTGCCTCGATGAGCTGACGGGTGGTCATGCCGTGGAGCACCTTCAGTACCTCGTCGAGTTCGTCGGCGAAGGCGAGGTCTTCGATGTGGCTGAGCAGGGCCTCGACGTCCGAGCCGGGCTTGGGCTTGTCGTCCTCGCCGTCGACAAAGGCGAAGAGCGATTTGAACATACGTGAGGCGGCTCCCGATGCGGGTACGAATTTGCAGACGACGGCGCCGTCGGCAAGGAACTTGTCCCAGCGCTCGGTGGCGTCCTTCTCGAGGTTCTGGTCGGGACGGAGTATGCCGTAATTGACGGTTGCTGAGCCTGCGAGGCGCAGGTAGGGGAAGCCGGTGCGGAAACGGTCGAGCTGAGCCTTCACCGTTTCCTCGCTGATGCCACGCTTGGCAAGCATGGCTTTGTCTTTTTCTGTAAACATGGTATTTTGAATTAAAATTGTGTCGGTATAGATGTTGGTTATGGTTTTGCTGAGTTAATCGTTACATGCCTGCAAGGCGCTTCATCAGGTTGTATGCCGAGACTATGCCCAGCTCGCCGGCGCGGCTGAGGTCGCCGACGCCTTTGGCGCGGCTGCCGGACGAGAGGCTGACGTATCCGCGGTTGAAGTAGGCCTCGCCGAAATCGGGCTTTATCTCGATGGCCTTGCTGAAGGCGTTGTAGGCGCCTTCCACGTCGCCGCGTTCGAGGAGGACGCAGCCCTTGTTGTACCAGGCGAAGGCGTCGGAGGGCGACAGCTCTATCACGCGGTCGAGGTCGGCGATGACGGCTTCCTCGAGACTGTGGCGCTGTGCGTCGCGGCTGAGGGCGTCGTTGTGACCCGGTGTCCCTTCCTCGTTGCCGAGGGCCGACAGGCGGTGGTGGTTGGCCTGGGCGCGCAGCATATAGGCCACGGCGAAGTCGGGGGTGAGGGCAAGGGCGCGGTCAAGGTCGGCGACGGCGGGGACGTAGTCGCGCACGGTGATAAGGTCCATGGCGCGGCCGATATAGTCGACGGCGCGGGGCTTGTGCGTGGCAATGTACGAGTTGTAGTAGTCGATGCTCTTGAAGTGCTTCTGAATCATCGACGGGTCGTTGAGTTGCGGGGCGTGTGGCGTCACTACCAGCATCATGCGCAGGGCGCGTGTGGCGTTGAGGTCGGTGACGCCCTTTATATAGTAGGTGTTCTGACGTACCTCGGTGGGCGCTGAGTAGAACGAAATCTCCACCATTGGCTCGGGCGAGATGGTGACGTTGCGGTCCTGGACGCGGCCGCGGATGGCGGTGTTGTTGTATTCTTCGCGGAAGTCAGTGTTGTCTTCGATTGTCAGCAGCTGGGCGAACTGACGCTGCGACATCAGCTCCTCGGCAGGCGTGGCCTCTTTCTTGCCGCTGTCATTGCCGCCGCCTTTTTTGTCCGCTTTAATTTCATCTGCATCGGGGGCCTTCATGGGCTTCAGCTTCGACATCAGGGCCATGCCCTTGTCGTAGTCGGCCATGGCGAGGTGGGTCTTTCCGAGGCTGCGGTACCACTCGCTGCGCATGAGGTAGAGATTGGGGAACTCGGGGTAGACCTCGAAGAGCTTGTTGAGGTCGTCGATGGCCTTGCGGTAGTCTTTTTTGCTTGCGTGGATGATGGCTCGGTTGTAGCGGGCGCGTATGTCATCGGGGTCCATCGCCAGCACTCGGTCCATGTCGGTGAGAGCCTTGTCAAAGGCCGAGACCTCCATCTCGAGCAGGCCGCGGTTGAAGAGCGCCATGCGGTTGAGGGGCTCGAGCTGCAGGGCGTAGTCGTAGTCGTCCATGGCGCCGAACCAGTCGTTGCTGCGATATTTGAGGAAAGCGCGGTTGACGTACAGACCGGCATAGTGCGGCTGCAGTTTTATGGCAGCGTTGATGTGCACCATGGCCGAGTCGACGTCGGGGTTGTCGCCGCGCATAGCCAGGTCGGCGAGCATGGCGTGGGCGTTGAACGAGTTGCGGTTGATGCGTAGGGCGGCGCGGGCGTCATCCTTTGCGGCGACGGTGTCGGCCTGGAGCAGGCGCAGGCGCGCGCGGCCCAGCAGGGCGTTCTCGTAGCCGGGATAGGCTTTCATCAGCTCCCTGTATGTGGAGTCGGCCTTGTCGTACATGCCGGCCTCGGTCTGGGCAGTGGCGAGGTTGAACGAAATCTGGCGGTTGTGCGGCAGCAGGCGCAGGGCCTCGGTGTAGTCGCCGACGGCACCGGCATAGTCGCCGAGCTGCTGGCGTGCCACGCCGCGTACCTCCCAGGCGTCGGTGATGAAGGGATGGCGCTCGATGGCAAGGGTGGCGTCGGCTTCGGCGCCGCGGTAGTCGTCGAGGTTATATTTGGCGATGGCGCGGTAGAGGTAGGGACGCGCAAGGTCGGGCTTGGCATTCACCACCTGGTTGAAATACTGTATGGCAAGCACATAGTCCTCGAAATACATGGCGTTGCGGCCCACGTTGATTACCTGGTCGGTGTTAATCTGGGCACGGGCGGCGACGAAGGCGCACAGCGATATTGTGATGACGGCTATCCGGCGCAGAAACCGGGCCGCCGGAGCTTCGAATGTGATTATATAAGCTGACGGGTTCATTATTTGCAAAATTAGCAAAAATTGTCGTTTTTGACCCCCTGTCTCTGTTAATTTTCGGTAACTGTCAACAAAAAAAACGCGGGAGTGTTAAATAATAGAATGGATGACCGGCTCAGAGCTTGTTTAATAATAAATGTTAACGGCAGGGTCGCATAGCTTGAGCTGATTTTTGTTTTGAGACGAAGGAGTGTACTGGAGTACACGACTGAGGAACAAGGCAAAAAGCAGCCAAGATATGCGATAAGACAGTAACTTTAATGTAGCCAGGCTCAGAAATAATAACAATTAGATTACTTTAGATTATGGCAACTGTAACCAATATAGTAATTACCTCGGAGCTGTCATTCGCCGGCATCTTTTCGTTTGTTCTTCGGTCGTTATGGAACCCCATAACTCCTTCATCTCAAACGAAAATCTGCTCGACGACTGACAGCCCTGCCGTTAACATTTATTCTTAAACAAGCTCTACGTCCTGCCATCATGTAAAATAAGAACTATGACTGACAATACAACTCCCCGTCCTCGCCTCCTGGTCATCGGTGCCGGTTTCGCCGGGCTCAACCTGGTGAAGAAGCTGGACGTGAACAAATACCGTGTGACGGTTGTCGACTCGAACAACTACCACAGCTTTCCGCCCCTGTTCTATCAGCTGGCATCGGCAGGTCTTGACGCCGCCAGCATCAACTTCCCGCTGCGCCGCGAGCTGCGCAAGCTCAAGAATACCGGCGGCCGTTACCGCCTGGGCACCGTGCAGAAGATAGACTGCCGCCGCAAGACCGTGCGCACACAGTTCGAGGAGCTGGAATACGACATCCTCGTCATTGCAGCGGGTACCACCAACAACTACTTCGGCATCAGCGACCTGTACAAGTATGTCTACTGTTTGAAGAGCACCAGCGAGGCCCTGCGCTGCCGCAACGACATCCTCGACCGCCTGGAGCGGGCATCCCTGCAGACCGACCCCGAGGTGCGCCGCCGTATGCTCACCTTCACCGTCATCGGCGGAGGTCCCACGGGGGTGGAGATTTCGGGCGCCCTTGGCGAGCTCAAACGCTTCATCGTGCCACGAGAATATCCGTCCATCAATCCTGACGAGCTGTCTGTTACTCTCATCGAGGGCAGCGACCGCCTCTTGCGCACGATGTCACCCAACGCATCGCGACAGGTGCTGAAGGACCTCGACGCAATGATGGTGAAGGTGGAGCTGAACAAGGTGCTCAAAGCGTTCGACGACAGCAATATCCTCACTTTTGCCGACGGCACTCAGGAGTATACCTCGATGGTGATATGGACGGCAGGCGTGACGGGTGTCCCCTTTGAGTTCACCGGTGAGGATATGCCGCAGATAGGCCCCGGAAACCGCCTCGTCGTGGACGAGTACAATGCTGTCGCAGGCGTCAGCGATGTCTATGCCATCGGCGACATCTCGTACCACGCCTCCGACGCATATCCACGCGGCCTTCCTCAGGTGGCCCAGGTGGCCATTCAGGGCGCAAAGAGTCTGGCCCACAACCTCAACAAGCCCGACAAACGCAAGGCGTTCGAGTACCGCGACAAGGGCTCGATGGCCACCGTCGGCCGCAACCGCGCCATCGTGGATATGCGCCATCTCTTCCTGCACGGCCGCATAGCCTGGTTGGCCTGGATGTTCATACACCTCATCTCGCTCCTCGGCATGCGCAACAAGATTACGGTTCTGACGACCTGGATATGGGACTATTTCACCTACAGCTCCACCACGCGCCTGCTCCTCCGTGTCACCCGCTGGCCCGTCCGGCCACACTGGCAGACGAAGTAGGCCGGCAAACCTAAAATTTTGGCAGAAATCTTTGGCTACTGCGGCTAAAGACCTTATCTTTGCAGATAGCATTACGTGTAACGGCGTGTGCTGTCTGCTTTTCCTATGTACGAAATTAACACCATACCATGCTCTTAAAAATCTGAATTATGAAGAAATTTATCCTTGCCATTATCGTGGCCATCGCTGCTGTTTTTCCCGTGGCATCTTCCGCACAGAGTGGTGACGACATGATGAACATGGTTGTAAAAGCAATCAACGACCGGAACAACCCGTCAGTCAAAGCCGCATGGAAAGCTCCTTATCTCATCATGAATGTCAAGATTGACGAGGCCGGTTGCGCGGAAATAAATCAACTGCTTGGCGACAAGGAGGCCGTCTCCATGCTGAAGAACACGCTGATGGACGAGTTTATTAGCGACCCCGAGATGATTGACATTTTCCTCAACCTTGAGAAGGTCGGCATGAAGGGCATACGTTTCAACATCACCGACAAACTCGGCGCAAAGGCTACTCTCCTGATGACCATGGCCGATTTCCGCGCCTATAAAGACTCTAAAAAATAAGCCATGTCTTTGGCCGGTTAAACCGTAAATCAAATCCAAACCGCCGGGCCGCGTCTCTGTCAATGCAGAGGATGCGGCCTGGACGGCGTTAATGCTGAAATGAAATCTCTTAAAGACAAAAATGGAATGGCCGCAACGCCAGGAACGCCGGCAGGGGTGGCTCCCGTGTCATCGTCTCTGACGGATATGTTTGTCACTTTCCTGAAAATCGGCGCCTTTACGTTTGGCGGCGGATGGGCGATGATTTCGATTATCGAGCGGGAGGTGGTGAAGCGCCACCAGTGGCTCGACAAGGAGGCGTTTCTCGACCTGCTGGCCGTGTCACAGTCGTTGCCGGGCATCCTTGCCGTAAATATCGCCGTCGCCGTCGGAGACAAGATTAGAGGCCGTGCCGGCTGCTATGCTTGCGCCGCCGGAACGATTCTGCCGTCCTTCCTCATCATCCTCGCCATCGCTATTTTTCTGACTCCGGAAGCCATCACCGGCAATGAGCATCTGTCGGCCATCTTCAAGGGCATACGTCCCGCCGTCGTGGCGCTGATTATAGCCCCCGTCCTCAACGCCGCCAAGGCTGCGCACCTCAATATGGTGACGGTGTGGATTCCGGCTATAGTGGCGCTTGCAATATGGTCATCTATTCCGGTAATAAGCAACCCGATACTGTGGATTGTATTGGCGATTGTAGTCGGAATAGCCCATCTCAAGGGATACTTTAAACGCAACAGGAAAGGAGGCGACGCACAATGATTTATCTCAAGCTTATAGGCACATATCTGCTTATCGGCCTTTTCGGTTTTGGCGGAGGCTATGCCATGCTGGCGCTGATAGAGCGGATGATAGTAGGGCCGGGATGGATTACCGAGCAGACGTTTACCGACATCGTCGCCATCTCGCAGATGACGCCGGGCCCGATAGGCATCAACTCGGCGACGTACATAGGCTATGTGGCGCCGCAGATGAACAGCTATCCGCACTGGTGGTGGGGCGTCCTCGGCTCGATAGCCTGCACCGTCACCATCATCATTCCGTCCTTTATGCTCGTGCGCCGGACGAGCCACTTCATCGCCCGACACCGTGAGTCACAGTATATCCGCGGCGCCTTTGCCGGTCTGCGTCCCGTAGTGGTGGGACTCATCGCCTCGGCAGCTCTGCTGCTGATGAACAGCGCCAATTTCGGCTCCACGACCCGCGACGTCTGCATCAGCGTCGCCATCTGCGTGGCCACGCTTCTCATTCAGCTGTTTACCAAATTACACCCCATAGTGACGATATGCCTTGCCGGACTTGCCGGCTGGCTGATATTTTGAACGATGGATATTTACAATCAGACATTAGAGTTTCTGTTTAACAGATTACAGGCTTTCCACAGGGTGGGGGCCGCGGCCTACAAGCCCGGTCTGCACACCACGCTGGCGCTCAGCGAGGCCTTCGGGTCACCGCACGTCGGCCTGCGCACAATCCATGTCGCCGGCACCAACGGCAAGGGCAGCACTGCGCACACGCTGGCGGCGGTGCTCCAGGCCGCGGGGATGAAGGTCGGACTGTTCACGTCGCCGCATCTGCTTGATTTCAACGAGCGCATCCGCGTCAACGGCAAGCCCATTCCGCACGAAGCAGTGATAGACTTCGCGGAGCGCTTCAAGGCTCTCCCTGCCTTTGCCGACGGAACCCTCGACCCCAGCTTCTTTGAGTTGTCGACGGTGATGGCCTTCGAGCATTTCCGGCGCGAAAAGGTCGACGTCGCCGTCATCGAGGTAGGTCTGGGCGGCCGCCTCGACTCCACCAACGTCATCACCCCGGACCTCAGCGTCATCACCAACATCTCCCTCGACCACACGGCATTGCTCGGCTCCACCACCGCCGAGATAGCCGCTGAGAAGGGCGGCATCATCAAGCCCGGCATTCCCGCCGTCATAGGAGAGGCCGACGCCGACATACGCCCCGTCTTTACCGCCAAAGCCGCCGCCGTAGGCGCTCCCGTCATCTTTGCCCGAGACAGCCCAGCCTTCAAGGACTACGACATCAGCCCCGACCACATCGTCTACCGCGATACGCCCTGGGGCGACATCACCTCGGAGCTAATCGGCGAGGGCCAATGGCACAACGCCAACACCGTGATGACGGCACTGCAGGAACTCAAAAAGCAGGGCTACCCCGTCACCGCCGAGGCTGTCCGCGAGGGCTTTGCCCATGTAACTACAATGACCGGGCTGATGGGACGCTGGCAGCAGGTCTCGGAGGCTCCACGCGTCATCTGCGACACCGGCCACAACCCCGGTGCCTGGCAGTATACCGGCCCGCGCCTCGCCCGAGTTGCTTCGAAGGGCAATCCCGGCGCCGCCACCCTCCACATCGTCCTCGGCTTCGCCGCCGACAAAGACATCTCCACCATCGCCCGCTACCTCCCCCGCGGCACCCGCTACTACTTCGTCCAGCCCGACACCCCCCGCGCCGCCGACTCCGCCACCCTCGCCGCTCTTGCCGCCCAACACGGCCTCCAAGGCCACGCCTTCCCCACCGTCGCCGCAGGCTGGCAGGCCGCCCGTGCCGCCGCCCGCCCCACCGACACTATCTTCGTAGGCGGCAGCAACTTCGTAGTCGCCGACTTCCTGAAATGCCTGCCCGAAAGCTGAATTCTCGTTGATGCAGGGACATCGCTTTGCGATGTCAGGCCTGTCCGGCGGATAAACCCTTGTAGGGACGCTTTTTAAAGCGTCCGCCAAAGGACGGCCAATAAGCCATCCGGATGCGGACGCTTTAAAAAGCGTCCCTACATTCAGGCAATTTTGACACTGTATTTTTGTTGAAAAATTATCATGCGAATTATCTTTTACAATAGAAATGTAAAATAAATTTCTTAACTTTGTTGCCGAAAATAGGGTCGAAGAGTCGGCTCAATCAAATAGGTGTTATTTGAATTATCTTTGCTTAGTAAATTCTCGCAAAATCTACTGAAAGTTAGAAAGGTAATGGCAAATAACGCCTGCATCGTACGCTTTATATCTGCCCGCAAGGGTAATATATAGCCAAACGGTGTGGGTGTTGTTTCATATCTCTAACTAAGGCAATGCGAGAAGCCTACTAAGCGGATATGGAGAATACAATCCCACACCTTTTGTATATCCAATAATTCACTGTTTCATCGGGATTGGGAAACAAAAAAGTTGTTTTATTTTTATGAAAAAAAAATTTTTAAGTCTGCAGTCGTTGATGGTTGCAGTGATGTGTGTTATCATGTCTCTTGGAGTTGCATCCTGTAGCGACGATGACGATGTAAAAGCACCGGAAAACGCTATCGTAGGAACCTGGCGCCTCACACTATTAGATGACAAAGATGGAGATTGGTTTTGTCAGTATGAGTTCAGAGCTGATGGTACTCTATCGGTCAAAGATTGGAGCGAGGGTTTCCAAGAACCTTCTTCGTATGAAGCTGATGGAAAATGGACAATTACAGGCGGTATTTTGACAATTGAAATATTTGAAGATTACGGATCCGAAAAAGAAAATTACCGTTTCTCGATAGAAGGTGATAAACTGATTATCTATGATTATGATGGGGAAATAGGTCCTAACGTATTCTATAGAATAAAATGATATTTGAAAAATAATTGGTCTACGCTTTTCCTGAACTGAACATCGGGAAGATATAAGACTGAACCGGACTCCTGAAGTAAGCAAAATTACTTTTGGAGTCCGGTTTGTTAAGGCAATTTATGAGGTGTGAATTTTTCTAATGAAGAGCCTTTATGTGGTGCGCTAACTGTTTTTCAGATTTGGACACCAGTGGTGTCCAAATTGTCGCACCACTGGCGTGACAATTCGTAAGTCAGAATATTTACCCATTGAGACGGCTTTGTGCCCGGAGGGTTTTGGGGTGCGAAGCGCCTCCAATCTCATTCCGTTATATTCCGGTACAAAAAACTAAAATTCCGTGAACGCTCTGCGAATTTCCCTCTTAAATTCCGTGATAAAAACACAGCTGTGTTGAAATCTGAATTTTCGGTGATGTAGGGCCTGTCCGGCGGATAAATCCTTGTAGGGACGCTTTTTAAAGCGTCCGCCAAAGGACGGCCAATAAACCATCCGGATGCGGACGCTTTAAAAAGCGTCCCTACATTCCTCCAATTTTGAAAAGCTCCTCAAAAACGTCCTTACAGTGGTTGGATGTGGGGGAAGAGGCGCCAGAAGGGGTCGGCGCGGTAGGCGTCGATGGCGGAGGCGGGGACGTGGAGGATGATGGAGTTGATTTGGTTGCCGGTGAAGACGCGGCCGACGCCGGGAGGGGTGGTGGCGTGGATGTAGATGTCCTTGAGGGGCGTCTGCGACAGGCATCCGTCGTAGAGGGCGCGCATGGTGGCCGGCAGGGTGATTTTTTCGAGTCCGGAGTAATTGAAAGCATTTTTGCCCAGCGACTCAACTCCTTCCGGAATAGTTATCTCCCTGAGCTTGTCGCAACAGTTGAAACATTCTTCGGGGATGCGGCGGAAATGGCCGGTGGCAAACTCGACCTTCGACAGCGACTGGCAGTAGTTGAAAGCCCGAGGACCGATATACTCGACGTCCTTAGGGATGTAGATTTCTGTCAGGGCGAGACATTGGTTGAAGGCATCGTCGCCGATGTATTTCAGCTGGGCGGGCAGACCCTCCACAAGGCGCAGCTTCGTGCATCCGCGAAAAGCCGATGCCTCGATAAAATGCGGCGCGTCACCGTGGAATTTCACTGTCTCCAGGTCGGTGCAGAACATAAAGGCATTCTGCGGGATGGTGCGAATGCGGGCGCGCATATCAAGGCTCTTTATGCCCGTCTGCTGGAAGGCCGCGTTGGTCATTTCCTTGGGGTGCATACTGTACATGCCTACGCGGATGACAGTCGGAATTACGCATGCGCGGGTATATCCCCAGCCCTGGTGGTGCATGGGGCCAAATACCTTACAGTCGAAATTGACCGGGTCGTACACATGCTCCGGGTATAGTGTCTCATAGTCGACATCGTGCACGCAAAACGACAGCGGCACCGTATTCTGGATAAATGAATAGATATACGCGGCGGCGAAAGTAGCCTCCTCCGCTCCCGTTGTCCTCTGCGCCGACACCGACGCGGGCATCACAGCCGCCAAGGCGACCACCGCCGCCGTCATTAAAGCCTTACCTTGCATAATGTCGTATTTTTTCGCAAAGATAAAGCAAAATTTTCATCCGCCGACACAATTGTCCGTTTTTTTCAATGTAGGGACATCGCTTTGCGATGTTGGTCCTGCACAAACGGCCCGGCAGGCTTAACGTGCCAGAGGCACGTCCCTACATAGGGTTGTCGGTCAAACGGCTCGCAGGCTCTACGTGCCAAAGGCACGTTCCTACAGGAACGGGAGGGGGCAGGTGTGGTCGACGTAGGTGGTGAGGAGGCTGTCGAGGCAGCGGATTCGGGCGTCGAGGGTACGGGTGTATGCGTCGAGGTCGGCGATGTAATGGAGGGCGACGCCGGCGTCGGTGGCAGCACGGACGACTTCGGGGGCTACGTGGGAGAGAAGGCGGCGGTCGTAGGGCTTGGGCAGAATGTAGTCGGGGCCGTAGGCGAGCTGCTCGCCGGGGTAGATGCGGCGCACCTCGTCGGGGGCGGGGAGGCGTGCCAGGCGTGCTATGGCATGGGCGGCGGCGAGCTTCATGGCCTCGTTGATGCAGGTGGCGCGGCAGTCGAGGGCGCCGCGGAAGATATATGGGAAGCCCAGGACGTTGTTGATCTGGTTGGGATAGTCGGAGCGTCCCGTGGCGAAGACGATGTCGCTGCGTGTGTCGAGGGCGAGGTCGCGCGCAATCTCCGGGTCGGGGTTGGCGAGGGCGAAGACGATGGGATGCGGAGCCATCGACAGCAACATCTCCGGAGTAAGGACGTCGGCTACCGACAGGCCCAGGAAGGCGTCGGCGCCGCGCATGGCGTCGGCAAGGGTGCGGATGTCCGTGCGGTCGGTGACGAACTGCTTCTTCTGCTCGTTGAGGTCGGTGCGGGCGGCGGTGATGGGTCCGTGGCTGTCGCACATGATGATGTTCTCGCGGCGTATGCCCAGGCTGACGAGGAGGCGTGTGCAGGCTATGGCGGCGGCTCCGGCGCCGTTGACGACGAGGCGCAGGCTGTCGAGGCTCTTGCCCTGGATGTCGGCGGCGTTAATCATGGCGGCGGCGGTGATGACGGCTGTACCGTGCTGGTCGTCGTGCATGACGGGGACGTGGCACGAATGCACGAGAGCCTCCTCGATTTGGAAGCACTCGGGGGCCTTGATGTCCTCGAGGTTGATGCCGCCGAACGAACCGGCGATGGCACGGACGGTGTCGATGAAGCGCTGCGGGTCCTTCTCGTCCACCTCGATGTCGACGGCGTCGATGCCGCCGAAGATTTTGAAGAGCAGGGCCTTGCCCTCCATGACGGGCTTGGCGGCGAGGGCGCCGATGTCGCCGAGGCCGAGGACGGCGGTGCCGTTGGAGATGACGGCGACGCTGTTGGCCTTGTCGGTGTACTCGTAGACACGCCGGGCGTCGGCGGCAATCTCAAGGGACGGGAATGCCACGCCGGGGGAGTAGGCCAGGGCGAGGTCGCGGGGAGTGGCAAAAGGTTTGGAGGGTACGGTCTCGGTTTTGCCGGGCTGGGGGAAGCGGTGGTATTCAAGGGCTGCGCGGCGCAGCTCGTCGGGGGATTCGGTCATGGGAGGAAGGCGTGAGGTGTTTGGAATGTTGTGGATGAGTAGGAAGTCGGGGATGTAGGGACGCTTTTAAAAGCGTCCGCCGAAGGATTGCCAAACGGTTGTCAAACGGCTATCCGGATGTAGACGCTTTTAGAGCGTTCCTACTTATAAACGTTGGTTCGAATTTTTTGTTTGGCGCAAAGGTTTGTAACTTTGCAGGGCAAAACCGAAAAATCCAAATCCGTAATGATGATGAAACCTGCCATAATGACTGTCGCGCTGCTGATTGTGTCGAATATCTTCATGACGCTGGCCTGGTACGGGCACCTGAAACTGCAGCAGACGGGCGTATCGTCCAACTGGCCGCTTGTGCTGGTGATATTGTTCAGCTGGGGTATCGCCCTGGTGGAGTATTCGTTTATGGTGCCTGCCAACCGCATCGGCTTCGAGGGCAACGGCGGCCCGTTCTCGCTGGTTCAGCTGAAGGTGATGCAGGAGTGCATAACGCTGGTGATTTTCACCATTTTCTCGATGATAGCTTTCAAGGGCACGCACATCGGCTGGAACCACATTCTGGCCTTTTTGCTGATAGTAGCGGCAGTGTGGCTGGTGTTTATGGACAGCGGGAAGTAAGGGCGTGTTGCAAAAGTCCCTGATGTAGGGACATCGCTTTGCGATGTTTGTCCTGCACGGAACTGCGCGGCGGGCTAACGTGCCAAAGGCACGTCCCTACATGGGCTATCTGCACACTTACTTTTTCGCCGGGGTGTACCCGGCCTCGCGGAGGGTGTTGGGGGCGTTGTAGAAGGCGGGGGAGAGGAGGAAATCGAGGGTGACGTCCTTGTGGCCGTCGACGTAGGCGCGGACTATCTGCAGGGCTATGTAGCGGAGGGCGCGGCCGGGAGCCTGCGGGCTGATGGGAGCCGAGTTGGGCAGGAGATTGAAGAGGCGGTCGTGGAGCTCGGGGTCGGTGGAGTAGAGCATTTTTCCGGAGACAATCTTGTTCCAGGCAAACTCCTCGTTGGCGACGACGTCGCGCATCTGCTCGGGCGTGAAGCCGAGGGCGAGGGTGACGTCGGCGTCGGGGACGAGCTGTGTCTTGGCGTAGACCAGGGCGCCCTCGTAGAGCATCCGGTTGAGCAGCGTGCCGTCGGGCTCAATAACCATGTCGGGGATGTCGTCGGCCGTCGACTCGTCGTAGGGGTCGGTCTCTACCTCCTGCCTCGGCTTAGCCTTGTGGGCGTCGGACGGCTTGTAGGGATAGGCGGTTGCCACTATGGCCTCGGCGATATCGTAGGGGAGCAGCTCGGGGCGCTTCTGCTGACGTATGTACAGCGGCCAGTTGGCGTATGCGGGACTGTCGGAGCCGAGGTAGTGGTTGAGGGCGATGAGGGCGACGCTGTCGGCAAAGACAATGGACTTGGACTTGCCCCATACAACTGTGGCGAAGCGGTAACGCGGAATTTTCAGCCCGTTGTCCCCGGCATTGCCTACGATGCCGCCGAGGGTGTGCTCAAGGCTGTCGAGGGAGGGGAAGGCCTTGTCGACCAGCGGCGAGAAGATTTTGACAGGCTGAGTATCCGACCAGGCGAGGATGGCCTCGTCACCTGCCGTCTGTCCCAGCTCCATGACCTTGACGAGGGCGGACAGCTCCGGAGCGAGACTGTCGCGCAGGGCGGAGCGTCGGGCAGCGTCCATCTTGGGGTAAGCGTATGTCACGCGGTCGAGGCGCGCTATCTTCTGCACACGGTTCGGCGTCTTGCTGTCGTCCGAGCACGAAACGAGGGTTGCCGTCGTCAGGGCGACGAGCAGAAAAGAGAAAATGCGGTGAAATCTGTCGGTCATAATATGTAGAGCGCCCGGCAAACAAAGGCGGGCTGCGGTTGTTTCTTTATGCAAAGGTAGCAACAGCGAGGCATAAAAGTATAGATTTATGGCATAAAATTCCATAACGGGCAAAAAAAAGTTTGAGATGCGCCCCTGTGCCCCGTAAATATTTTGTATTTTTGCATCAACTACGTCATTTATGCGAGTAAAAATTCGTTTCAACCGACTGCTGCCGCTGCTGGCAGCCATCCTGGCCATTGCTGTAATGGGCGGGCAGGCATTGTATTCGGCTGAGACGCACAAGAAGCCCCGGACAGCAAAGACCTCGAAATCAACAAAATCCTCAAATAAAGAAAAAGAGCACATCTATACCGTTATTGTCGACGCAGGCCACGGAGGCCGCGACTTCGGCTGTGTGGGCAAGCGCGCCAACGAGAAGACCATCAACCTTGACGTGGCACGCCGGCTGGCGCACAAGATAGAGGACGGATGTACGGACACCCGCGTAGTCCTCACCCGCGACGGCGACTATTTCCTCACCCTCCAGCAGCGCGCCAACATCGCCAACCGCGAGAAGGGCGACCTCTTCATCAGCATCCACGTCAATTCGGTGGCCAAAAAGAGCCCCGGCCGCACGGCGGTGCACGGCACCAGCGTATACGCCCTCGGCGCCGACAAGGCCGAGAAGAACATGGGCGTGGCCATGCGCGAGAACGCCGTGATGGAGCTGGAGAACGACTACTCGACCGCCTACAGGGGGTTCGACCCCAACAGCACCGAGTCGTACATCATCTTCGAGCTGTCGAGCAACATGCATCTGCACCGCAGCCTCGACTTCGCCGCCCTGGCGCAGGAGCAGTTGGTGAAACATGCCGGACGCGCCGACAAGGGCGTGCGCCAGGCGGGGTTCTGGGTGCTGTGGGCGACATCGATGCCCGCAGTGCTGGTCGAGCTGGATTACATCTGCAACCCCGAGGCCGAGAAATACCTTGACAGTGACGACGGACGCGAGCAGTGCGCCGAGGCGCTCTTCCGTGCCGTCAGGGACTACCGGAACGGCAATGCCGGCAAGGCCACGGCGATGCACCGGTAGGCCGCGCGGTACACATTATTATTAACGTATAAACGAAACTACACCATAGAACATGAAGAAACTTTTCAAGAAAGAATTTTTGATCGGCGCCTGCATACTCCTGGCGCTGGTAATCCTTTATTTCGGCATCGAGTTCCTCAAGGGCGCAAGTATTTTCCAGCCCTCGAACTACTATTACGCCACGTACGAGAACGTCGGCGGCCTCTCCGTCTCGGCTCCCGTCACCGTCAACGGCTACAAGGTTGGCCAGGTGCGCTCTATCGAGTACCTGTACGACAACCCCGGCCATGTGCGCGTAGAGATGGCCCTTGACTCGCGTCTGCAGCTCCCCGAAGGCTCCGCTGCAATCTTCACTACCGATATGCTGGGCACCTCGTCCATCGCCATCGAGCTGGGCAAGGGCACGCAGTACTGCAAGGTCGGCAGCGAGCTGCCCTCGTCGGCCGCAAAAGGGCTGATGGACACTGCCACCGCCGACATAATCCCGTCGGTTCTCGCCCTCGTGGCAAAGGTCGACACCCTCATCTCCACCACCAATGCGCTGATGGGTGACCCAGCCATCGCCGCCACAATCAAGCGTCTCGACGCCATCTCGGCCAACATGGTCGTCACCACTCAGTCGCTCAACAGGGCTATGGCCTCGACCCCGGCAATCATGAAGGACGTCAAGGTCATCACCGGCAATTTCAACGAGACGTCGGCCGAGCTCAACCGCTTCACGCAGACACTCAACCGAGTGCCCGTGGACTCGCTCACCCAGCAGCTGCAGCTCACCATCGACAATATCAACAGCCTGACCCGCGACCTCAACAACCCCGACTCCACGCTGGGCAAGCTGCTCCACGACCCCGAGCTGTACAACAACCTCAGCAACACGGCCGCCTCGATGGACGCCCTGCTGCAGGACATCAAGAAGAACCCCAAACGCTACATCAGCATCAAGCTTCTCTAAGTACTCGTTGTCATGATAATAGAAAAATCAATAGAGAGCTTCGGCCGCTACTGGATGTTCGTGTGGCGTGTGTTTTCGCGTCCCGAGCGCCTGAGGGTGTACGGCAAGCGCTTTGTCGACGAGGTGGCCAAGCTGGGCATCGACTCCATCCCGCTGGTCATCGTCATCTCCATCTTCATCGGCGCCGTCATCACAATACAGATGCAGCTCAACATCACCTCGCCGCTCATCCCGGCTTATTCGGTGGGCCTGGCCACGCGCGACATCGTGCTGCTGGAGTTCTCCAACTCCATCCTCTGCCTCATCCTGGCGGGCAAGGTCGGCTCCAACATCGCATCCGAGATAGGCACCATGCGCGTCACCGAGCAGATTGACGCCCTCGAGATTATGGGTGTCAACTCGGCCTGTTACCTTGTCCTGCCCAAAATCTGCGCCTTCATCTTCTTCATGCCCGTGCTGGTGATACTGTCCATAGCGACGGCCATGGTGGGCGGATGGTTTGTGGCCGCCTTCACCGACATCATCCCCGTCTCGCGCTACGTCTACGGCCTGCAGGCCCTCTTCCAGGAGTGGTATGTGTGGTACGGCCTCATCAAGAGCCTCTTCTTCGCCTACATTATCTCGTCGGTGGCCGCATACTGGGGCTATTACGTCAAAGGCGGCGCTCTCGAGGTGGGCAAGGCCTCTACCAATGCCGTGGTGTCGTCGTCAATCCTCATCCTGCTCTTCGACGTCATCCTCACCAAGCTGCTGCTTCAGTAATTCCTTAGAAACATGATTGAAGTAAAAGATATAACCAAGTCGTTTGACGGACGCACCGTGCTGCACGATGTGTCGGCGACATTCTATACCGGCAAGACCAACCTCATTATCGGTCAGTCGGGTTCGGGCAAGACCGTGCTCATGAAGAGCCTCGTGGGCCTGCTGCGTCCCGAGTCGGGCCAGATTCTCTTTGACGGCCGCGACCTGTTGTCGATGAACGGCGACGACATAAAGGCCCTGCACCGCGAGATAGGCATGCTCTTCCAGGGTTCGGCCCTCTTCGACTCGGAGACGGTGCTCGGCAACGTGATGTTCCCGATGGTGATGTTCAGCAAAATGTCCAAAGCCGAGATGCGCGACCGCGCCATGTTCTGCATCGAGCGCGTCAACCTCGCCGGCTCGGAGGACAAATATCCCGCCGAGCTCTCCGGCGGCATGCAGAAACGCGCCGCCATCGCCCGCGCCATCGCCCTCAACCCGAAGTACCTGTTCTGCGACGAGCCCAACTCGGGCCTTGACCCCAAGACGTCCATACTGATTGACGAGTTGCTCAGCGACATCACGCACGAGTACGGCATCACCACCGTCATCAACACCCACGACATGAACTCGGTGCTCGGCATAGGCGAGAACATCGTCTTCATCAATAAAGGCTACCGAGAGTGGGTAGGGGACAAGGAGAAAATCTTCGCCTCCACCAACCGTGCCCTCAATGACTTTGTCTTCGCCACCGACCTGTTCGAGGAGGTGCGCGAGTACATCCTCCGCAACGGCCACACCGCCGTCGGCGCCGCCCGCCGTGACGCCAGGTCGGCCGGTCACCCCGAAAGCCTTGAGGTCATCGACGAGAAATCGCGCAGCAAGGCCTCCAAAGAGATATAAAACGAGACAATAATACAAATCCTTAAACCACCTTATATCACAATTCCTGTGGACAACAACACCTACACTTACGACCAGGCCTATCAGGCCTCGCTGAAGTACTTTGACGGCGACGAGCTCGCCGCACGTGTATGGGTAAGCAAATATGCCCTCAAAGACTCTTTCGGCAACATTTTCGAGCTGACTCCCGACGACATGCACCGCCGCCTGGCACGCGAGTTCGCCCGTATCGAGAAAAAATACCCCAACCCCATGAGCGAGGATGAGATTTTCGGCCTCCTCAAGGATTTCCGTTATGTCGTGCCCCAGGGCAGCCCCATGAGCGGCATCGGCAACACCTACCAGGTAGGGTCACTCTCCAACTGCTTTGTCATCGGCCTCGACGGCCATCCCGACTCGTACGGCGGCATCCTGCGCGTCGACGAGGAGCAGGTACAGCTGATGAAGCGCCGCGGTGGCGTGGGTCACGACCTCAGCCATCTGCGTCCCAAGGGTTTCCCCGTCAAGAACTCGGCCCTGACATCCACCGGCCTCGTGCCCTTTATGGAGCGCTACAGCCACTCCACCCGCGAGGTCGCTCAGGACGGACGCCGCGGAGCGCTGATGATGACCGTATCAATCAACCACCCCGACAGCGCCGATTTCATCGACGCCAAGATGGAGCAGGGCAAGGTCACGGGCGCCAATGTCAGCGTGCGCATCGACGACGAGTTCATGCGCTGCGCCACCGAGGGCCTCGACTACCGTCAGACCTTCCCCGTACACTCCGACAATCCTCTTGTCAGCAAGGATATCGACGCAAAGGCGCTGTGGGAGAAGATTATCCACAACGCCTGGAAATCGGCCGAGCCCGGTGTGCTCTTCTGGGACACCATCACCCGTGAGAGTGTGCCCGACTGCTATGCCGACCTGGGCTTCGAGACCATCTCCACCAATCCCTGCGGCGAAATTCCCCTCTGTCCATACGACAGCTGCCGCCTAATCGCCATCAACCTCTTCAGCTACGTCAAGAACCCCTTCACCGACAAGGCGGAGTTCGATACCGAGCTGTTCAAGAGCCATGTGGCAAAGGCTCAGCGCCTGATGGATGACATCATCGACCTGGAGATGGAGAAAATAGAGATTATCCTCGACAAAATCAAGAACGACCCCGAGACAATGGAGGTCAAGGGTCCCGAGATGCATCTCTGGGAGAAAATCCGCAACAAGACCCTCAAGGGCCGCCGCACCGGTCTCGGCACCACCGCCGAGGGCGATATGCTGGCTGCCATAGGTCTGCGCTACGGTACCCCCGAAGCCACTCAGTTCAGCGTAAACGTACACAAGACGCTCGCCCTGGCCGCCTACGGCTCGTCGGTGAACATGGCCGCCGAGCGCGGTGCCTTCGAGGTCTTCGACGCAGAGCGCGAGAGCAAAAATCCGTACATCAACCGTCTCGGTGAGGCGGATCCGAAACTCCTTGAGGACATGCACAAGCATGGCCGCCGCAACATCGCCTGCCTCACCATCGCGCCCACCGGCACGACCAGCCTGCTCACCCGCACCACCAGCGGCATCGAGCCGGTCTTCCTGCCCGTTTACAAGCGCCGCCGCAAGATCAATCCCAGCGATCAGGATGTCCGCGTGGATATTGTCGACGAAAACGGTGACTCGTTCGAGGAGTATATCGTCTACCATCCCAAGTTCGTCGACTGGATGCGCATCAAGGGCCATGAAGTGCGTCAGGACTACACAGAGGAGGAGCTGAGCCGACTCGTAGCCGAGAGTCCGTACCACCTTGCCACCGCTGCTGACATCGACTGGCTGGAGAAGGTGCGCATGCAGGGCGCCATTCAGAAATGGGTCGACCACTCCATCTCCGTCACCATCAATCTGCCCGAGAATGTCAGCGAGTCGCTGGTCAACGACCTCTACGTCGAGGCATGGCGTTGCGGCTGCAAGGGCTGCACGGTATACCGCGAGGGCTCGCGCACGGGTGTGCTGGTAGCTTTGGAGAAAAAGGAGGAGAAGAACGAAAATGCGGCTTCTCCCGAAGAGCTCATCGCTCAGTCGGAGCATCCCTACAAGCGTCCTGCCGAGCTGGAGTGCGATGTCGTGCGCTTCCAGAACAACAAGGAGAAATGGATTGCCTTCGTCGGTCTGGCTGACGGCCGTCCCTACGAGATTTTCACCGGTCTCGCCGATGACGAGGACGGCATATTCTGTCCCAAGAGCGTCACCAAGGGCAAGATTGTCAAGACCGTCGATGCCGCCGGAAACAAGCGCTACGATTTTGAATTCATCAACAAGCGCGGCTACCGCACCGTCATCCCCGGCCTGAGCGACAAGTTCAACCCCGAGTACTGGAACTACGCCAAGCTCATCAGCGGCGTGCTGCGCTACGGCATGCCTATCGACCAGGTCATCAAGCTGGTCAATGGCCTTGAGCTGGACTCACAGTCCATCAACACCTGGAAGATGGGTGTCGAGCGTGCCCTCAAGAAGTACATGCCCAACGGCGCCAAGGCCAGCGGCCAGCGCTGCCCCAACTGCGGCGGCGAGACGCTGATCTACCAGGAAGGCTGCCTCATCTGCACCTCCTGCGGCACCTCCAAGTGCGGCTGAAAATTTCGTTTCTGAATGCTGAAAATGTAGGGACATCGCTTTGCGATGTTTAGCCTGCAAAAACGACCCGCAGGTTCAACGTGCCAAAGGCACGTCCCTACATTTCAGGCAATTTCGTAACAATCAATATTTAATCCTATGGCGCTGATAGACTACAAAAATGTCGAGATACTTCGACGCGATTACCTTGTGCTGAAAGACGTTTCGTTCCAGGTGGGCGAGGGCGAACTCGTATACATCGTCGGCAAGGTCGGCTCCGGCAAGTCGTCGCTGCTGAAGACGATGTATGCCGACGTGCCCATCGTTTCCGGCGAGGCCGAGGTGCTCGGCTATGACCTCATCAACCTCAAGCGCCGACAGGTGCCCGCCTTGCGCCGCCGCATCGGAGTCGTCTTCCAGGACTTCCAACTGCTCACCGACCGCTCGGTCGAGGATAATCTCGACTTTGTGCTCCGTGCCACCGGCATGAACAGCCGTGAGGAGCGTGCCGAACGCATCCGTGCCGTCCTCGACACCGTAGGCATGACCAACAAGGCCTACAAGATGCCCCACGAGCTGTCCGGCGGCGAGCAGCAGCGTGTAGTAATCGCCCGCGCCATGCTCAATACACCCTCGCTCATCCTTGCCGACGAGCCCACCGGCAACCTCGACCCCGAGACCGGCGAGAGCATCTTCGCCCTCCTGAACAGCATCGCCAGCGAAGGCACCTCGGTACTCATCGCCACCCACAACCACAGCCTAATCGACCGCTACCCCGGCCGAGTCCTCCTCGTCGAAGACCACCTCCTCTCCGAACTCCCCTGATAATCAATAATCCGGTAAGGAAGAAAAATTTCGTCATTCGCTTATGCGACAAATGCATTGTCATTGGAAATCGGTCAGGGTTTTGAGAAAATATACGGCAGGGCGTTCTATGGGTTTGGTTATTCGACAGATATTTCTGCTGCTCCCTGAAAAAGGACAATGAGCGAAGCCGAAGAGAAGACACTGAACATACCCGAGGGTATAGTCTCCGTCGGCGAAGAGGCATTCTCGCAATGCAGAAATATTGATATTCTGTCACTGCCATCGACCCTTGAAAATACAGGCGTACACTCATTTTATCTTTCAGGAATTCTTATTAACCGTAAGACACCTCCTGTGATGTTACCCGGCGAAAATCTTTCATTGACGCAATGTGTCTTTAATCCGCAGATGCTTACTGAAAGCAAGCTCGTTTTTCCTGTCGGTACCACACCTTCTGATTACTTTATGAATCCGAATTGGAATTTCTCACACTATGAAGAGAGCGATTTTGCCGGTGTAAACTCAATTCGGATTGGTAAAGATGATTTTACAGTTGAAGGCATGAACGTACATACCAAAGACGGCAGCATTTTAGAATTATACGACATGAATGGATGCCTTATCGATTCAGGCTGTGCGGTCCGGCCGTCAACTCATGGCATATACATTCTCAAAGTACAGGGTTCAGACTTTAAAATAGCACTGTAAAATCCGCATTTTCGGGTTTTGCTTGAGTCCCGGTTAAACGGGGAAAGCCATCCTGACAGTATTGTATGACAAGAGGGTGTGTCAAATTGCGGAAATTTAATGATGTAGGGACATCGCTTTGCGATGTTAAGCCTGAAAACCAACGGTTTGGATAAACATGCCAAAGGCATGTCCCTACATTCAGGCTATTTTGACACAGCCTCTTGCTGATGAGTTTGTTTGTAGGGATGCGCCGCTTTTACAGGTGGCCGGAGCGGGCCTGGTCGATTAGGGCGGGCTGGGGGATGATGTAGAAGTCGACGCGGCGGTTGGCGGCACGGCTGCCGATGGAGGTGTCGGGGAGGAGGGGCTCGTCGTTGCCGACGCCGTAGGGGACGAGGTTGAGGCCGTCGTCGCTGGTTATCCGCTCAAAGAAGTCGATGATGCTGTCGGCACGGTCGGCGGTCAGTGCGTCGTTGTATTCTGGGCTTCCGGTGCCGTCGCTGTGTACGACGACAAGGATGCGGTACATCTGCGGCAGTTTCACCAATTCACGGAAGGCCATGAGATATTTTGATGCCCGTTTGCTGAGCTTGGTGTCGTTGGGGGCGAAAAGCTCGGAGGCCGGAACTGTGACGCAGAGGATTTGTCCCCGGCGCTCGTAGGAGATTTTGAGGCCGTGCTTGCCGAAGGTGTTGCCCATGCGTTCGAAGTGGCGGATGAGGGGAGCCGAGGCTTTATTGGAAATTTCGGGTTGGTCTATCTGCTGCTGGATTGTGAGCCCCTCGTTTTCGTCGGCTTGGGCGGCAGCGGGGCAGGCAAGGGCCACGGCGGCGATGGCGATTGCAGCGAGGCTTGAAAATCTTACGATGTTTTTCATACGGCGGAGGGGTGAAATTGGTTTATTCTTCGTCATCTTCAAGCGAGACCTCGTATTCGAGCTCGGCCTTTATCAGCTCGGGCACGTCCTCGGCGAGGATGCGGGTTCCTTTGTCTTTGGCGAGGACCTTCTGCGCGTGGGCTATAAGTTTGTCGACGTCGAGGTCATTGTCTTCGTCCTCGTCGAAGTCGAGCGAGAGCAGGCCGTTGGACTCGTAGTAATCCCAGATGATGTCGATAATCTCAAGCACATCGTCGGCGTTGTATTTGCGCGATGTTTCGGCGTTTTTGCGGATGTATGCAACCGCGCTGTCTTCGTTGTAATCCATAGAAAAAAGGATTAAAATATTGGGTGTATGGAAGGTCTTGCAAAACTGTCTGAAATGTAGGGACGTGCCTTTGGCACGTTTGGCTGGACTGACATCGCAAAGCGATGTCCCTACATCACTGATGCATTTAGGCTTTTGATTTAAAATAGTCCGGTGGGGAGGTTCATTGTCAGGGTACGGGCATCGGGGTCGACGTCGGTGATGAGAGGTTCGGCGGCGGGGACATGGACTGAGGTCATGTCGGGTCGCTCGACCTCGAAAAGGACGTTTGCGGTGGTATCATCGATGCCGGAGATGGCTCCGACAAGGGTGCCGTCGGTGTCAAAGAGACGGTAGCCGACGAGGTCCTCAAGGGTGAGGAAATCGTCATCATTTTCTCCGTCGCCAATCTCGGAGCTGAGCACGTACACCTCCTTGCCGACAAAAGTCGAAGCGGCGGTGTCGCTGTCCACGTCGTCAAGCTCGACAAGGCATGACGAGGCACCGCGCGGTCTCTCGCCTCTGACGAAGAAGGGCACGAAGATGCCCTCCAGGTCAAAAATCAGGCACGAGAAGTCGGAGGGCACGGCCTTGTCCGGGTCGTAGAGCTCGATGTTGAGCTCGCCCTTTATGCCGTGGGTGCGCTGCACGCGGCCTATCGCCGTCAGGTCGTCGGATTTGAGGTAGCCGCTCATACTGTCTTATTTCTTTTTCTTCTTTTTGCCGGTGGGCTGAACGACGTTGAACTCGGCCAGCGGGCAGCTTTCGCTGTCGACGCGGATGCGGCCCTCGGACATCTCGTAGATGTCCTTGTAGATGCGCTCGTCGGTGATGTCGTCGCGCTGGTCGTTGAGCATGGTCTTCTTCATCTGGCTTGCCAGAAGGGCCACCAGGGCGTCGCGGTCATCCCCCTCGGGCATCTCGGCGGCGATGGCCACCATGTTCTCGATGAGGGCACCGTACTGACGGCGCTTGACGTTGCTGACGTCGTAGGGGAGCAGGTCGGGAGTCTCGGCGATGTCCTCGGGACGGATGACGTCGACGGGCCAGTCGATGTCGAGTTCGAAGTTGCTCATCAGCGCCAGGTGGTCCCAGAACTTGCGGCTTTCGTCGTCCTCGCCTTTCTGCGCGGGAAAGAGAATTTCCATCGACCGCACGATGGCGTGGGCGCAACGTGTGCGCTCGTCCTTGTCCTCCAGGGTCATGCAGTAGTCGACCATATTCTGGATGTTGCGGCCGTATTCGGGCAGAATGAGCTTCTTGAGCTTTGTATTGTACGGCAGGTGGTTGGTTTCGTTATCCATTGTTGTCGTTTTAAACGGAGGTGTGCCAAAATGAGGGTTATTGATGATGTAGGGACATCGCTTTGCGATGTTAAGCCTGCCGGGCAGACCCGCGGGCTCAACATGCCAAAGGCATGTCCCTACATTCAGGCTGTTTTGACACAGCCACAGGTGGATGTTCGGTAAATTACATGTTCATGCCGCCGTCGACCTGGATGACCTGGCCGGTGACGTAGCCGGACATATCGCTTGCCAGGAACACTGCCACGTTGGCGATGTCGTCGACCTGGCCGCCGCGGCGCAGGGGAATTTTCTTGACCCACTCCTCGCGGACGTTGTCGGGGAGGGCGGCGGTCATGGCTGTCTCGATGAAGCCGGGGGCGATGGCGTTGGCACGGATGCCGCGCGAGCCAACCTCCTGGGCGATGGACTTGGCCAGGGCGATGAGACCGGCCTTGGATGCGGCGTAGTTGGCCTGACCGGCGTTGCCGTGGACACCGACTACGGATGCCATGTTGATGATGGAGCCGCCGCGCTGACGCATCATGATGGGCAGGACGGCGTGTATGAAGTTGAATGCGCTCTTGAGGTTGACGGCGATGACGGCGTCCCACTGGGCCTCGGTCATGCGGAGCATGAGGCCATCCTTGGTGATGCCGGCGTTGTTGACGAGGATGTCAATTGAGCCGAAGTCCTCTTTAACCTGATTGACGACAGCCTCGGTCTCGGCGAAGTTGGCGGCGTTGGAGGCGTAGCCTTTAACCTTTACGCCGAATGCGGCGATTTCTTCTTCGGTCTTCTTGCCGTTTTCATCGATGACAAGGTCGGTGAAAGCTATGTTGGCTCCTTCTGCGGCGAAACGCAGGGCCAGAGCCTTGCCGATACCGCGTGCGGCACCGGTGATGAGAGCTGTCTTTCCTTCAAGTAATTTCATTGTTCTTTCTATTGGTTAACGGTTGTATTTCGGGTTGTATAAGTTGTATAAACAGTAGTGCAAAGGTACTGAATTAGTCCCAAACGAGCAAATGGGACGGGGGAGCTCAGTCGATGAAGCGGCGTGTCAGGCCGGAGTAGGCGTCGATGCGGCGGTCACGGAGGAAGGGCCACCAGCGGCGCACGGCCTCCGAGCGCGTCATGTCGATGTCGACAACGGTCTCTTCCTCCTCACTGTCCGAGGCACGGTAGAGGATTTCGCCCTGCGGACCGGCCACGAAACTCGAGCCCCAGAAGGTGATGCCGCCGGTGGCGCCCGACGGGTCGGATTCGTAGCCCACGCGGTTGACGGCCACCACGGGCAGTCCGTTGGCCACGGCATGGCCGCGCTGGACGGTTGTCCATGCCTCGCGCTGACGGGCTTTCTCGTCCTCAGTGTCGGTGCTCTCCCAGCCTATGGCGGTGGGGTATATGAGGATTTCGGCTCCGGCAAGGGCCATGAGCCGTGCTGCCTCGGGATACCACTGGTCCCAGCAGACGAGGACGCCCAACTTGCCTGCGGAGGTCTGTATGGGCGTGAAGCCGAGGTCGCCGGGGGTGAAGTAGAATTTCTCGTAGTAGGCGGGGTCATCGGGGATGTGCATCTTGCGGAATTTGCCGGCGATGGAGCCATCTTTCTCGAACACGACGGCGGTATTGTGGTAAAGGCCGGGAGCGCGACGTTCATATAGCGATGTCACGAGCACCACGCCGTTCTCACGGGCTACGGCCGCGTAGAAATCGGTGGCCTCGCCGGGGATTGCCACGGCAAGGTCGCAGTTGTCGACGTTTTCAACCTGGCAGAAATAGAGGCTGTCGTGTAATTCCTGCAGGATGACGAGTTCGGCGCCTTCTGCAGCGACTTTTTTAATGGCCTGTGCCAGCCGCGAGCGGTTGAGGTCGCGGTCGGCTGTGATTTTATGCTGAATTATGCCTGTTTTCATTTCTTTGTGTTACAAGATTTGCATTGTGGCGCAGTGGAGTGAGCCGTGCTGGCGTATGAGGGCGCGGCAGTCGACCTGCACGACCTTCTTGCCGGGATAGGCTGAGCCTATCATCAGCGAGGCAAGGCGGTCGGTCTTGGGTTGTCCGTACGAGGGCACCAGGACGCCTCCGTTTACCACCAGGTAGTTGGCGTAGGTGGCGGGCAGACGCTGGCCGTCCTCGTCGTGTATGGCGGCGGGCAGGGGCAGCTCGATGAGGTTGAAAGGACGGCCCTCGGCAGTGCGCAGGGGGCGTATCTCGTCGCGCATTGCACTCAGTTCGGCGTAGTGCGTGTCGGCGGGGTTTTCGCAGCCGGTGTAGATGATGGTGTCGTCGGGAGCGAGACGGGCCAGTGTGTCGATATGGCTGTCGGTGTCGTCGCCTTCGAGGGCGCCGTGGTCAAGCCAGTGTATCTTGGTCACGCCAAGGACATCCTTGAGATGCCTGCTTATCTCGTGGCGCGTGAGGCCGCCGTTGCGGTTTGGCGACAGCAGGCAGCGGCGTGTGGTGAGCAACGTGCCCTTGCCGTCACTCTCTATAGAGCCGCCTTCGAGGACAAAGCTCAGCTCGTTGCGGTAGCGGGCCTCGCGTCCGAGGATTTCGTTGAAGATAAGTTTGCGGGTGACGAGGTTATCGAGGTCGGCGGCGAATTTCAGCCCCCAGCCGTTGAAGCAGAAGTCGTTGAGCACGACTAAGTCTTTATCGCCGTCCTCGCTGATGGTGCTGATGGGTCCGTAGTCGCGTGTCCACGTGTCGTTGGTGTCGGTCACGGCAATGGTGACGCGGCTGAGGTCGCCTATTTTGGCACGCAGCATGGCCTCGACGTGCGCGGGCTCGGGGGTGACGACGATAAGGTCGGCGAATTCAACTATTGCCTGTGCAAGGTTCTGGTAGCATTGTTCCACCTCGTCGAGCATGTATACCCAGTCGGTGGCAGCGTGGGGCCACGCAATCATTACTGCGCGGCAGGGCTCCCATTCGGCGGGGAAGCGGAGGCGCTTTGTCTCGTCACACATCCTCGTCGTAGTCGTTAAGTGAATCCCATACCTCGTCGGTGTTGTCAAGGTATTCTTCGGCATAGTCGCGGAAGCCGTCGCGCGAGCTGTGTCCGTTCTCATGGCACCAGTCACGGTATTGCTCCTTCAGCTGCGGGTCGTCGGAGATTATGCGTTTGAATTCGGCTTCGGCCAGATCAATGCTGTGGCTGTTTTCAATAAGTGTGTTGAAGTACTCGGTTATTTCCGGATAGTTGTCCATCTCGAAACAAAGTGACGTTTAAGTCAATTAATCAAGTCTGTTAATATAAGTAAGTTTCAAAAATTAGATGCAGTATAATTGGGGTTTATTAAGTAAGATTGAGGCTTATGATATTTTGAATTCTTGCTTCGCAAGCGCTGAAGCGATTACTTTTGAGCGCTTTTCGTGTTTTTCATTCAGTCGTTTAGCTCGCTAAACTCCTTCATTCAAACTCGAAAATCATCTCAAAATCTCTTCAAAATATCCATAAGCTAATTTTTTCAACTTACTTATCGTTTTCAAAATTACACCTATTATATGAGAACGGCCCTATAACTATAGTTATAAATAGTTAAACCAACTATTTGACCGAAATGTTATAAAGGCATAACGACAAAATTCAGCTACTATGGAAAATATCAGAAAATTGGGGCTTATTGTGGCGCTGGCCGCATTTATGCTTTCGCTCACGGGCTGCAGCCCGTTCATCATGGTCAACTCGGAGACGTACAACGACGCAAATCTTTCCGACTACAAGACCTTCCGCATCGTCACCCCCACCGACGACAACAAGCTGCCGCCGGGCATGGAGATGGTGACCTACTACAACATCGCCCAGGGCATCCGCAACGAGATGCTGATGCGCGGCTTCACCGAGGACCCGAACTCGCCGCTGCTCATCAACATAGGCATCACCGTACAGCGTGAGATAGAGACCGAGCCGGCCTTTCCCGCCGGATATGACGGTCCGTGGCCGTGGTACGGTCCCTATTACGGGGGGTACAGCCCCTGGTTCATGTATCCCCGCGGCTACTACTGGCCCGGCTACTACAACGCCGACGCCCAGGTCATCACCGGTATTTACCGCGAGGGCGTGCTGACGATGGACTTTGTGGACATGCAGCGTAAGATTGCCCTCTACTCGGCTTCGGCAGGCACCGTCATGAACGGTGAGGGCCAGTTCCGTAACCTCAAGGAAATCAGCGAGGCCGTCGAGACGCTGTTCTCACGCTTCCCCGTCCCCCTGCTGCCCAAATACCGCACCAAATAGCTTAGTCCTAAAAATACGCCGGCCGACTCCTTTTCCGGGGCCGGCGGTCGTTTTGTGGGTTTTCAATTCATCGATTCGGTCTCGCGGTATCGGCGGCTTGCCCTGTTCACCGAGCAGTTGAGCAGGGCGTAGACAGTGGCGCTGATGCCGGAGAGGGTGGATGTGATGTCGCGTCCGAGGAGGAAATTGCTCACTAAGGCATTGGTTACTGAGATGCGCTCTTCCTCGGGCAGTCCGTTGAGGGCGCGCAGTACATCGGCGGTAAAAACAACTGTCTGGTTCATAGAGGTCGGGGTAGGGTTATTGTCAGTTTGGTTGATTGGCTCCATGTTTTGTTTGCACGACAAAGGTAGAGGCAATCATGTGAAATAACTTTTCCCTTATGGCCAAATATTTGTTAACGCCGATGTCTTTTCAAACCCTTAGCCCTGGACGGCTGTCATCGGGGTAGCGGAGGAAGCCGAGTCGGCGGGACAGCTGCGCAGGTGACGCTGCTGGCGCTCCATGCGCTTCTTCGCAGCCTTCATACGTTTCTTCTCGCCTTTGAGGCGGGATTTCTCACGGGCCATTTTGGCTTTATTGTGGCGGTCGAAGCGCTTCATCATTTTCTTTTCAAGCTCGTACACGCGTTCAATCTGCTTTTGGGTGAGGAAAGTGCTGTACTCCTTGTAATATTTGCGGCGCAGGTCGAGGATTTTCTGGCTGTGGTCAAAGCTCTTTTCGATGGCCTCCTTCGACTGCTCTTCGGTCTCGGACCGCTGAGGTCTGGGGCGGGGACCGATGGCCCATATCTCTTTCTGCTGATTGCAGAAAGTGGTGACAAATTTCGAGGTCTTGGCCTGGTCCAGAGCCAGCTCACCGGCGATGTATTTGGCCTGTTTTTCGGCAAGCTGTTCACGCGAGACGCGGCGCTCGTCGCAGTTGCGGTTCTTGTCGTTTTTCTGTGCGGATGCTGTCACGGAGGTTGCGGTAATCACTAAAGCCAGCATGGCGATTTTAAAGATGTTCTTCATAATTATTCAAATTTTTTATTCAGTTATATATGTTTGATCGTCCATAAATACGTCGTTCTGATACACCGTCAGCAGATACTCGCGGTCGGCGTCATCGAGGTTGTAGAAGGCCTTGTCGACCTGCTCGATTTTGACCGGTTCGAATTTCGGCGCCACCGGCTTGACGGGCTGCTCTTCGGTGCGGAAGAAAATTACGGCGGCGACTGATGCTGCCGCCAGCACTCCCGACACGGGGATAATCATACGGCGGAAAGACATGCGGGGACGTCTGCGTGCTGACTTTTCGGAGGTGATAAGGCGAGCCGGCTTTTCCGGCATGTTCAGACGCGAGAGCACATTGGCCTCAAGATTGTCGAGGTATCCGGCGGGAGCCTTATATGGCATACGTCTGCCTATTTTGTCGAAATCATAATTGTCCTTCATATCAGTCCCGTTTGTCGAGGTTCATGTATTTGATGATTTTCTGTTTTGCAATGCTGTAGTTGGCCTTGGCGCTGCTTGGCGACGAGCCGAGGATGCGGGCGATGTCATCGTATTCAAGTTCATCGTAGTACCGCATGTTGAAGGCCAGCTGTTGTTTTGTCGGCAGCGAGAGGATGGCCTTCTGCAGTTCCACCGTCGCGGCATCGTCGTAGTCGACATACTCGTCGGCGTGGAGGCTGAAGAAGCTGTCGCCGTCCTGCACGTCATCGATGGATGAGATGCTGACGTTCTTGTTGCGTCCGAGAATGCGCAGTGCCTCGTTGGTGGCTATGCGGTAAACCCAGGCCGAGAGTGACGCTTCTTCCTTGAGCTGGCCGACGTTGCCCCAGATGCGGATGAACGTCTCCTGTGCGGCGTCCTGAGCGTCGTCGTGGCTCACCACCAGACGGCGGATGTGCCAGTAGACAGGCTCTTTGAACCGGGCCATGAGCAGGCGGAAGCCCTTCTCCGGATTCTCGGAGATTGTGCGTAAGATATGCTTGTCCTGGCTGTGGTTCATGATTGGCCGTAAATGTTGAGGTTTAAGTTCATTCGGTTTGTCGGTCTTCGTAATTATAGACCCTGAACGAACCGCGCCGTCAAATGTTCACCTGGTTAATAAATCGAAAAGGACGTAACAAAATGTTGCGCCGCCGTCATTGTGTCCGAACTATTGTATGTGGCGCGGTGTTCTATATGTAATTCAGAATTTATTACATCAACCCGTAAAACACATAAATACTATGGATGTTAAATGCGTAAAAGGTACAGAGACCGAGAAATGGCTCTGTCAGTCCTATCTCGCCGAGTCGCAGGCATACGCCCGTTACACGTTCTATGCCTGGAAAGCCGAAAGTGAAGAATACTTCCCTGTACAGCAGGTCTTCCTTGAGACGGCAGCCAATGAGCTCCGTCACGCAAAAGTTTTTCTGGATTTCCTCGACAGCGTGCCTGTAGAGGTTTCAACAGGTGTCGATGCCGGATACCTCGGGACAACTGTCGACAATCTCAAGCTTTCGCTCAAAGAGGAGAGCACTGACGGCTACGAATTCTACGCCAAGGCCGCCGCTGTGGCCGATAAGGAAGGCTTCACTGAAATCGCCGACCATTTCCGCGCCATCGCCACCGTCGAGAAGGGCCACTACGACCGCTTCCAGCGCATGCTCGACCACATCGAGAACGGCACACTGTGGAAACGTGACAAACCCGTAACCTGGAAATGCATAGTCTGCGGTTATGAGCACGTCGGCACCGAGCCCCCCGCAAATTGCCCCGGCTGCAACCATCCTTACCAGCACTACATCGCCCTCGATGACGGCTACGCCCCCGCCGACCCGAAGTAAGTACGGTATAAGGGCTATCAGGCGAGTTTGCCTGATAACTGACAGAAAACGACCCGAACGGCTTTCGCCGCCCGGGCCGTTTTCGTAACAGGCTTTTCGTTCATCCTGCCGTGATTATGAAATTGCCGTCGACGTCGAAAATGAGCTGGGAAGGAGTGGTGTTGATGAGCATGACGCAGGTGCCGCTGCCCTCGGCGTTCTTGACCATGTTGACGTTCTGGATGTCCCCGACCTCTATGAGGTGCAGGTAGACGTTGGGGGCGATGATTTCGGAAAGGGCGTCGGTGTTGATGCTGCGGTTGCCGCCCTGACGGATATCCGTGACGCCGCCGTCCTTGTCGAAGTTGATTTCTGTGCCGTCATCAAGTTTAACCTCCGACGTGCCTTTGACGAAGTTCAGCTTGATATTGCCGACCTTGGTGCCGGAGTAATATTTGTCAAGGAACTTGCGGGCCTTGTCGGGGAGCTGTTGTGTAGTGCCGGAGCCGGAGATGGCTATGCCGGGCCCTCCCAGCAGGAGGATAGGATGGTCGGGGATTTTGACCTTGTCGGCGGGTTCGGCGGCGAAGGCGAGGGCGCAGGCTGCTGCGCACAGGATAATTGAAGCAATGCGTTTCATTTTCAAAGAGTAATGAGTTTTCTTATTGGAAAAACGCTGTGGACGGGGCCTCTGTTCGCAAAAAGTCGTAAATTTGCATCGCATTAAGAATTATACCTATGGAAAAGGAAGAACGTACCCCCGAATTTAACGAGATGCAGAAGGTGAAACGTCAGTTTTTTGCCCTGCGCAACGGTGTGGTGGCCGACGCCCTGCGTCGTGCCGGACTGCCGCACCGCATTATCTTCGGGCTGTCGGTGGTGGACCTGAAAATGATTGCACGGGAGATAGGTGTCAATACCGAACTGTCGGAAATGCTCAGGGACAACGTCAGCACCCGCGAGAGCCGTCTGCTATGGCCGATGATAGCCGATGCGTCGCTTGTCGATGAAGATGGCGCTATGAAGATGCTGAGCGAGGTGATGAGCCGCGAGGAGGCAGATATTTTGTGCAATACGTTATTGCGCAAATGCGGATGCTCGGCTGCGGCTGCCGACCGCCTGGAGGCATCTGCGGATGCCACACCGTTGCAGCGTTATGCCGTCATGCGTATGCGCGCGGCGTTGGGAGTATGAGAGGATTTAGCGATGTAGCTTCATGGCCTGGCGGCGGGTCAGCCAGTCGCCCAGCCAGAGGCCGAAGATGATGGTGATGCAGCCGATGACGCCGACGGGGGTGATGGGCTCGCCGATGACTATTGCGGCGGCTATCATCGTCACCACGGGCTGGAAGTACATGTAGTTGTTGGCGCTGACGGCACCCAGTTTCTTCACGGCCAGCGACCACAGCACATACGAGAAGAGCGAGGCGCCGATGGCGAGGAAGAGGACGTTCCACAGCACGCGGGGATTGCACATCTCGGTGATGGGGTTGTGGAGTTCCGGCTCGAGCAGCAGGAAGGGCAGCGAGGAAATGATGCCGTAGAAGAAGGTCTTGCGGGTGATGAAGAAGACGTCGTAGTTGGCGCTGAGGCGGCGCAGGATGAGGCTGTAGACGGCCCAGCTGAAGCAGGCGCCCAGGGCCAGCAGGTCGCCGAGCGGACGTATCTCCAGCGTTGCCGAGGCATTGAAGATTACCATGGCCACACCGAGGAAGGCCACCATCGAGCCCGTCAGCAGACCTTTGCCCGGCCTCTCGTTGGGGTAGATAAATCCTGCCAGCAATGCCGTCACGAGTGGCGATATGGACGTCAGCAGTGACACGTTGGTGGTGAGGGTGTACTGCAGGGCGGTGTTCTCGGCGATGAAATAGATTGAGCCGGCGCAGATGCCGCAGAGGGCGAACATGCCCTCGTCCCTCGCCGACTGGGCCATGATGCGGCTGTGGCTGATGAGAAGCATCAGCACGTACGCGATGGTGAAACGGTAGATGTATATCTCGACGGTGCCGAGCCCTTCCTCAAGCAGGACTTTTGACGACACGAACGACAGGCCCCACATCGACACGCAACAGAACGCCGCCAGATGCACGAGCATTTTGTTGGAGCGTGATTTGGAAAGATTTGTATTGTCTGAAGGTCCTGACGGTGTAATCATAATAACTTGAATTTTCGGCTGTAAACGTATGCGTTGAGGTATGCTGACGAGGTCGGTAGGATTGCGTAGAAAAGCCGTTTTGTTAAATTCGGTTGCAAATATAGCATTTTTTCCTCAGAGGCGGAACACTACATTTTAATTTTTTGTTTAACTTTGCAAAGAAGCGTGCCCCGAACAGAGATTATGCACAGGCGCGCCCTTGATTTCAGACCTTACTACTGGTACATACTAATTTTATTAACTTACATAAATTCACAGATTATGAAACTCATCAAGACAGCATGCGTGGCTCTGCTTGCCGGAGCACTGCTTTTGGGCGAGACCGCCTGTAACTCCATGACCAACACCGGCAAAGGCGCCCTTATCGGCGGTGGCGGCGGTGCAGGCCTCGGTGCCGGCATAGGCGCCCTCATCGGCGGCGGCAAAGGAGCCGGCATAGGTGCGGCCATAGGCGCCGCGGTAGGTTCGGGTGCAGGTGCCCTCATCGGCCGCCGTATGGA
Source organism: Muribaculaceae bacterium (assembly GCA_051890455.1). GTDB lineage: Bacteria > Bacteroidota > Bacteroidia > Bacteroidales > Muribaculaceae > CAG-873. Next base: position 7,579 of record JBJFEE010000040.1, on the reverse strand, counting down.
CAAGCAGCAGAAGGAACTGGAGGCCGAGCTTGCCAAGCAGGCCAAGATTGAGCAGACCACCGACCAGAACGGTCTGCAGGCCATCAAGATTACCTTTGATGGCGGCATTCTATTCCCCACCGGCAAGTACAATCTCAACCCGACAGCCCAGGCCGACCTCACCAAGTTTGCCGTCAATCTTCTCAATAACCCCGACACCAACGTGCAGATTTTCGGTTATACGGACAATACCGGCTCGATGCAGGTCAACACCACTCTCTCTAACCAGCGTGCCAACTCGGTACGCAACTACCTCATCAATTGTGGCGTGGCCGCTGACCGTCTCACCGCCACCGGCGTGCCCATGGCTGACTACATCGCCAGCAACGACACCCCCGAAGGCCGCGCCCTCAACCGTCGCGTAGAGATTTACATCACCGCCGACGAGCAGATGATCAAGCAGGCTCAGCAGCAGGCCCAGCAGCAGGCCGCATTGTAATGGCCCGACCAATGTAGGGACATCGCTTTGCGATGTTAAACCTGTCCAAAAGGCCGGGCCGGCAGGATAAACATGCCAAAGGCATGTCCCTACATTAGGATAACAACAGGAGGCAGACATTCCGGTGTGGGTGTCTGCCTCCTTTGTGTGTGGCCGGGGTCAGTCGCGGAAGTAGACGCGTTTGACGCGGGGGGAGATGCGGGCGATGATTTCGTAGGGGATGGTGCCGAGGGTGTCGCTCAGGCGCTCGATGGGGGCGGAGGCGCCGAAGATTTCCACTGTGCCGTCGCCGGTGTCGGGGCAGTCGGTGAGGTCAATCATGCACAGGTCCATGCAGATGTTGCCGATGGTGGGGCAGGGGACGCCGTTCACAAGCACCGACATGCCTCCGTTGCCGAGGCGCCGGTCTATTCCGTCGGCGTATCCGATGGGGATGGTGCCTATCACCGAGGGACGCGAGATATGGCCGTGACAGCCGTAGCCGATTGAGGCACCGGGCCCGTAGCTGCGGCGGGCGATGATGCGTGTGACCAGACGGGCCACGGGGCGCAGATGGGCGCGGTCGGCCTCGTCGAGGGGCGTGATGCCGTAGAGGCCTATGCCAAGGCGGGCGAGGTCGTAGACGTGCGTCATGCCGAAGCGCGAGATGCCGGCGGTGTTGAGCAGATGGCGGCGTACGCGATAGCCCAGCAGCTGCTGCAGGCGCTCGCTCATGCGGGCGAAGCGGTCGAGCTGCCCCTGTGTGTAGTCCTCGAGGTCGGGACAGTCGGCCGTGGCGAGGTGGCTGAAGGTTGTGACGGCGCGGAAACGGGGGTGGCGGCCCATCATCGCGGCAAAGGCCTCCAGCTCGTCCTCGGCGAGGCCCACGCGGTGCATGCCCGTGTCGAGCTTTACGTGTACCTCTATCATGTCCACGCCCTGGGCTGTCGCCGCATCCTCAAGCATGACCAGGAGCTGCTCGTCGAGGCCGATAAGGGTAGGCTGGAGGCGGCAAGCAAAGATGGCCTGCATGTTCTCGCACCACGGGTCCAGCACCATCACCGGCAGCGAGACGCCCCCGTTACGCAGCGCCACGCCCTCGTCCACGACGGCCACGGCCACCATGTCGGCTCCGGCGTCCTGCAGCGTGCGCGCCACCTCAAGCGCTCCGCAGCCGTATGCGTCGGCCTTGACCATGCCGATGATGCCCGTCTGCGGGGGCAGGATTGAGCGGTAGTGTCGGTAGTTGTGCGCCAGGGCGTCCAGGCTGATTTCGAGGCGCGTGACATTGCGCCGTGCGGCCAGCCACGAATAGATGGCGGCGAAGGCCTGCTTGTCGGCGCCGTTGATATAGAGCGCGTGGTTGTAGAACGATGCGGCGTCGAGCTGCGAGGTCACTTCGGCGGGCGATGCGAACGACTGCACGGCGATGCCTGAGGGGAAAAGCGAGGCATGGTGGGCAAGCATCGGCCCCACGGTGACGAGGGACGTCACGCCGTAGTCGCGCAGGAAGCATGCCAGGCGCGAGCACACGTCCTCCTCGTCTTCGGGACGGCACATCGGGTCGCCGAGGATAGCCGAGAGGGTCATGCCCTCTGGACGGCGGCGCCGGAGGACGTCCAGTCCGGTTGCTATGGTGGCGAGGTCGCACGAGCAGCGGTCCATTGCGGCCATCAGTCCCTCGGGGGAGTCGTAGATGTCGATGCGGGCCGAGTATTCGGGGAGCTTCTTCGCCGAGCCGTCGGGCAGGGTAATGCCTAATTCTTCAGCCACGGCAACGCAGAGCGACCTGTAGTCCCCGCAGGGATGTAAGGTTGCCTGGGGGCAGTCTCGTTTAAGCACTTCCCCGACGAGGGGGTTACCACCTATATAATATACGGTACGGGAGTCCTTGAACAGCCGGGCCTTCTGCTCCATCTTCTCGCGGAGGGAGGCAAAGCCGCGCTCGTGCTCGTCGGTGAGGACGGTAAAGACGCCGATTTCGGGGCGGATTATCCTCTGCAGGCTGTCCATCTCGCCGGGACGCGATATGCCGGCCTCGAAAATGGCCGCCTGCGTGTCCGCCTCGGCCTGCCACAGCGACATGGGCACGCCCACCTGCGAGTTCCAGCTGCGGGGGCTGCGGGCGACGTTGAGCCACGGCGCGAGGGCGGCGTTGAGCATCTCCTTGACGACGGTCTTGCCCACGCTGCCGGTGATGCCGATGACAGGGCATTCGAGCTGACTGCGTATGTATGCACCCACCTTTGCCAGAGCGGCAAGCGGGTCGGGGGTGTCAATCCACACGGCGTCCTCGGCGGGAGAGCTGACGCGCGCGAGGTCGCATACAAAGACGCGCACGCCTCTGGCGTAGAGGTCGCCGATGTAGTTGTGTCCGTCGCCGGTCTCGGTGCGGATAGCAAAAAAAACCGTCTCGTCGCAGCGTGTCAGCGAGCGTGAGTCGGTCAGAGGTATCGAAACCTGCGTATTGCGCATGCCCCCGTTGCCGACGAAGGGCACGCCTATGATTTCGCAAAGTTCTTCAGCAGAGATTTTCATTGTCGTTTTCTTTCAATATAGGACGGTGAGCCGCCCTGAGGGCGCTGCGTCGGCTTTCGGCGGCCAGACGCATTGTCCCGGGGGTGAAATATGTCTCGCAGAAAATATCGTAAATGTAGTCGACGGCGGTGTCGCTGAGGTGCTTGAGGTCAGCGGCATAGAAGCGGTAGTCGCGCAGGTCGTCGAGGGCTATTTCGTATGATGGAAAGTATTCGGCCCCGCACTCCCCGCACAGCCGTTCAACGGCCAAAAGCAGCGTTGCCTTGCTGAGCTGGTTGCCGTGGAGGCCGTCGGCGAGGTGCCGTACGGGGCTGACGGTGAGGATGACGCGTCGCGGAGCCAGCCTTTCGAGCAGAGGGCACCACACCTCCGCAATCTCGTCCACGGTGATGCGCCGCCGTTCGAACATCGTCTGTGGCAGCTTGTGGCAGTTGCCCACGACGCGCTGTGTTCCGGCCAGCCCGAACACCCATGCCGTGCCGAAGGTGAGGATGACCGTAGAGGCCTCGTCGAGCGTGTCGGCGAAGCGCCCGAAATCCACGTTGAGCCTCTCCAGCAATGCTGTCGGGTCATTGCCCTGCCGGTGCGACTCAAAGTCGAGGCAGTGAGCTGTGCCGTCCACCACGGTGAGGTCGGCCACGATGTATGGCTTGTGCTCCAGGGCCCGCGACACCGCACCGGCTATCGAAAGCGGATTGTACAGGGCGCCCATGGCGTTTACCGAGGCACGGAAGCCGTCACGCACCAGCCGCGCGCCCACGCTGTCGCTGAAGCACGAGCCCAGCAGCACTATCCCCTCGTCGCGGCCGATGGGCCGGGGACTACGTCGTACGGGCTGGAGGGTGCGGAATGTCGGAGCGTCCATCATATTCAGTACATGCCGTAGTCGAGCGACAGCACCTGGAACTCGGTGCGGCGGTTTATCTGGTCGGCGGCCTCCTGGTCCTCCGGCGACAGCTTTTCGATGTATTCCTCGGTGAGGACGTCGCCCTCCTTGAACTGCGGGTATTCGCGCGCCAGCTTCTTGGTGATGGTCTTGGGACGCGACTCGCCGTAGCCCTGGCTCTGCAGGCGGTCGGCGGCGATGCCCACGCTGATGAGGTAGTCGATTACCGAGCGGGCGCGGCGCGACGACAGGGCGATGTTGTACTCGTCGGTGCCCATGCGGTCAGTGTGCGAGGCCATCTCAATGGTGACGTTGGGGTTGTCGCGCAGCACCTGGGCCAGCTCGTCCAGCGCCTTCTTCGACTCATCGCGCAGCACGGCGCGGTCAAAGTCGTAGAAGATGTTTTCCACCACCACGGGCTTTGTCACCGAGGCCAGGATAAAGTCGATGTTGTATTCGGCGTCCTCCTCGGCGGTGTCGCTGGTGAACTCCTGGCGGGCGTTGAGGAAGCCCTTGGCGCCGGCCATCATGGCGTAGCTGACGCCGCGCTGCAGAGGGAAGGTGAATGAGCCGTCGGGGCGGGCCACCGTCTTCTGGTTTGACCCGTCGTTGCCGATGATGCGGATGACGGCGTTGGGCACCGGCTCCTCGTCGGCGTCGAGCACCCATCCGCTGATGTTGATGCGCAGGTCGGGGAGCTCGAACGAGTAGATATGGTCGTATCCGCGGGCGTCGCCGCGGTTCGAGCTGAAGAAGCCGCTTTCGCCCTCGCCGAAGGTGATGCCGAAATCGTCGGCCGACGAGTTGACGGGTTGGCCCATGTTGGTGACCGCCCATCCGCCGCTGGGCTTGAGCTCGGCGCGGAAGATGTCCAGGCCGCCGAAGCCGGCGTGGCCGTTCGAGGCGAAATATATGACCGAGTCGGAGCGCACGTACGGGAACATCTCATCGCCCGGCGTGTTTATCCAGTCACCCATGTTCTCCAGGCTGCCCGCGCGCTCCTTCAGCGATATGCGCCATATGTCCTTGCCGCCGCTGCCGCCGGGCATGTCGCTGGTAAAATACAGCCACTGGCCGTCGGGGCTGACAGCCGGATGACCGTAGCTCGACAGCGTGTCGGCCGTAATCTCCAGCTTGACGGGGGCGCTCCACTTGGCGTCGCTGCGGGTAGAGGTGTATATCTCCACGCCCGTGTTGGCGGCGGGCTCGCGGCGCGCCTTGGTGAGGTACATCGTCTGGCCGTCGGGGGTGAAGGATACAATGCCCTCGTCGAAGTCCGAGTTGAGCTCGCCCTCCACCGGCTCGGGACGCTGCCACTCGCCGCGCTCGTTCTTGGCCGAGACGTAGATGTCGCCGTTCTTCATTCCCGTAATCTCCGATTTCTTTGTGCCGCTGGCCTTTTCGGTGGTGCTGGTGAAGTACAGGCGGTCGTAAGCCTTGTCGAGGAACATCGGGGCATAGTCGGCGCGGCGGCTGTTGAACAGCTTTGCGTTGCGCACCACATAGCGTGTGCGCGCAGGCTTGTCGATGGCGATGCGGCATCCGGCAAGACCCGTCTCGGCCAGCTTGTCGCCGGGCACCTTCTCCAGGAACTTGTTGTAGGCCTCCGTGGCCTCGCGGTATTTGCCCTCGGCCTGCAACATCTGCCCCAGGTAGAGGTATTCCGTCGAGTCGGGCCACTCATAGCGGATGGCGTTCTGATAGGCCGCCGCCGCGCGCGCCGTCTGACCCAGGCGGCGGTGGCACTCGGCCATCTTGAAGGCCACCTCGCCGCGCAGCGCACGCTCCTCGCGCTTGGTGAGCTTGTTGTATATCTTGCGATAGGTCTTCGAGGCGTCGAAATATTCACCGCGGGCCATCTGCTCGTCGGCCTTGGCCAGCTTGGCGCCGCCGCACGAGGTCAGCAGTATGGCCGAAACGGCAAGTGCGGATAAAATTATATGTCTACGGATGAACATCGTTTATTCTTATTCCGGTTTTGATTGGCAAAATTAACGAATTTATGTCAGCCCGAAAAATCGGCTTATAATAAAACGGCCCGGAAGGGTGTTTTATTGCCGATTTATGCGTACCTTTGCTGTAAAATATTATACTTAAAATCAACATAGCATGAATAAAATTCTTCGCGCCGCCGCCACCGCGGCCTGTCTTGTGATGGCCCTGCACTCGTGGGGCTGGGGTCAGAAAGGCCACGACGTCACCGCCAACATCGCCGAGCGTCACCTCACCCCCGCCACCGCCGCCGCCGTCGACAGCATCTTCCAGGGCAAGAGCCTCGTCTACTGGGCCAACTGGCTCGACAACGCCAGCCACACACCCGCGTACGCCTATTCCAAGACCTGGCACTACCTCAATGTCGACGCCGACCAGACCTACGAAACCATGCCCAAGAACCCTCAGGGCGACGTTGTCGACGCCATCCGCTACAACATCGGCGTCCTCGGCGACACCACCAACAACGACCCCGCCGCCAAGGCACTCGCGCTGAAGATGCTCGTCCACTGCGTCGGCGACATGCACCAGCCCCTGCACATGGGCCGCAAGACCGACCTCGGCGGCAACCGTGTAAAGGTGAAATATTTCGGCCGCGACACCAACCTCCACTCCATCTGGGACGGCTCCCTCGTCGAGTCGGCTCACAAATGGAGCTATAGCGAGTGGGCCGACCAGGTTGACCGCCTCCCCGCCGGACAGCAGGTCCTCCTCCTCTCCGGCAACATCGACGACTGGGCCAAGGCCACCCACGACATCGCCACCGAAGCCTATAAGGAAATCCCCGAGGGCTACAACGTCAGCTACAACGACGTCGCCCGCTGGGCCCCCGTCATCGAAGACCAGCTCCTCCGCGGCGGCCTCCGCCTCGCCCACATCCTCAACAGCATCTTCGACCCCGCCTACGCCAACGCCAAACCCCTGACCGAGTTCTGAAAAACGCCTGTTAAGGCAGCTCCCCCGGCTTACGTGGTAGGCAATCCACTGGTATAAAAAACGCCGAGTTGGCTCCATCGACGAGTCCAACTCGGTTGTTTTTATGTGTTATTTTATGTGTTATTTGTGTGTTAGTGCAAAATTTTTGCGAAAAGGGTAAAAAATATTTGGCTAGGTCAATTAAAAGTGCTAACTTTGCACTCGCAAAGACGGCGGGATAGCTCAGTTGGTTAGAGCGTCGGATTCATAACCCGGAGGTCCCGAGTTCAATTCTCGGTCCCGCTACAAAAAAAGTCACCCTTCCCGGTGACTTTTTTTTGTTGCTCTTTGGCGTGGGGCTGGACATGCTCCATGTCTACGCCTGAAGATTCCAAATCGAAGTGCAAAACTTTGAGGTCGGAATCTTTATCATCTGAGGCCTACAAGCTTGAGTGAACTCACCTCAGACACACTCTGTGAAACACTACCATCTTTATTTGGCTGAGGGGGCTTATAACATGAAAAAATAGACTCGAACACCAATATATCAGCGTTCGAGCCATACATTTTTGCTATCCTTAAAGTTTAGCGGACAGTAATATAAAAGAATTAAATCCCGGTTAAAAGGAAAGAGTCCGGCACAGTACCGCACTCTTTCAATAACTGGATAGTGTTTAACCTGTCCAACTTTTTGGGGTCTCTTCACAATATAAGCCAGCCCTAATTTTTTAGATTCTTTAAGTACATGACAAAAATTTGAACACATCGAATTTCGGCTTGTAGAGCGGTCT
>JBJFEE010000039.1:0-24708 GCA_051890455.1 Muribaculaceae bacterium | reverse complement strand
GTGAGCACGAGCGGGTAGACGGCGGTAAGGCGGCGCACGGCATCGGCTATGGCCTCGCCGTCATCGCCGACGGTGACGATGGTATCGACTGAAATTCCGTACGGGTCAAGCGTGCGGGCGATGAAGCCGGAGTTGGTGTCGGTGACGCGGCCCAGCAGAATTTCGTTTCCAATTATAATTACGGCTGCTTCCTTCATGATTTTTTATACTGTCACTCTTGCGAAGGGCACCTCGTCGTACGAACAGAATTTGCCGTCGAGGAATTTGAAATATCCGGCTATGGCCACCATGGCGGCGTTGTCAGTGGTGAAGGCGCGTTCGGGGATGAAAGCCGTGATGCCGCGCTCCTTGCAGAAGTCGGCCACGGCCTGCCTTACGCCCGAGTTGGCGCTGACGCCGCCGCCGATTGCCACGGTGCGTACGCCGGTGCTGTCAACAGCCTTGGCGAGCTTGTCGAGGAGAATGTCGATGATGGTTTTCTGCAGCGAGGCGGCCAGGTCGGCCTTGTTCTTTTCGATGAAGTTCGGGTCGTTCTTGAGCCCGTCGCGCAGGGTGTAGAGGAACGACGTCTTGAGGCCGCTGAAGCTGTAGTTGAGGCCGTCGATGTGCGGCCGGGCGAACTTGAAGCGCGTTGCGTAGCCCTCGGCGGCGAGACGGTCGATGTGCGGGCCGCCGGGGTAGGGCAGTCCCATCACCTTGGCGCATTTGTCAAAGGCCTCGCCGGCAGCGTCGTCGATGGTCTGGCCCAGCACCTCCATGTCGTTGTATCCGCGCACCATTATCAGCTGTGAGTTGCCGCCGCTGATGAGCAGGCACAGGAAGGGAAACTCGGGCACGACGTCATCCTCTTTTTTGCGCACGAAATGGCTCAGCACATGCCCGTGCAGGTGGTTGACGTCGACGATGGGGATGCGCAGGCCCAGCGAGAGTCCCTTTGCGAAACTAGTGCCCACGAGGAGCGAGCCCAGCAGACCAGGGCCGCGGGTGAAGGCGATGGCGCTGAGGTCCTTGCGGTCGATGCCGGCGCGGCGCAGGGCGGCGTCGACGACGGGCACGATGTTCTGCTGGTGGGCGCGGCTTGCCAGCTCGGGTACCACGCCTCCGTATTCCTCGTGCACGCTCTGGCTGGCGATGACGTTGCTGAGCAGGATGCCGTCACGGATGACGGCGGCGCTGGTGTCGTCGCACGATGACTCAATACCTAATATAACGGTGTGTTTTTTCTCTGTCATGATTTCTCAGAAACTGTAGCCGATTCCTACCAGGACGCGGGCGGCGTTATTGCTCTTGACGCCGGTGTACATAGCCTCGAATTTCAGCTTGAGCGACTGCGTCATCTTCAGGCCGGTGCCTATGCCGGCGTTGATGCCGAAGCGGCCGTGGCGGTCGGTGACGTCGTTGCCGTTGACACCGCTGTCATCGGTGTAGAAAACCTGGTGATGGGCCCACGAGGCGTACGAGAGGCCGACGAGGGGGTAGAACTCCCATTTGCCCGCGTGCAGCAGCGGGAACTGCGCGTTGAGGCCGATGAGAAACGCGTCGCGGTCGTGGTTGCGCATCGCCATCGATACGTCCAGAGAGGCGCGGACAACGCGAGAGAACGAATACTGGAAGAACAGTCCTGCCTCGGCGCTGCGGTTGCGGCTGATGTATCCGGCCTGCAGGCCCAGCACCTTCTCGTGCCCTCCGGCGAGAGACGGCAGTGAGGTGGCTATACATATTATTATAAGGAGAACTGCTTTCGGGAATTTTGGCTTCATTGTATGAATTATGTGGGTTAGCGCATGAGGTAAAATTGCTGTTTGCAAAGGTAGTGAATTTTTTAAATAATTTTGTCGTGGAGTGTTCTTTTCGTATTGTGATGGCAAAATTACAGCCAATGTTGTGACTTTTACCACAATAAGGAAGATGGCCGTGGCAAAAGTTTAGTATTTTTATGTTTTTAAACATATTATCGGCATTTTGTAAAAAAAAGAAAATATGCTATTTTTGTAGCGCAATTGACCAACAACCCTAAATCAGAATAAACGTAATCATTGTATAACTAAAATCTACAATCCATCGAAGAAACCACTAACAATCGTATTTACAACCCATTAAAGAACAAAAGAACTAACTAACCGGTCTGACGCGACGGCGGCTGATGTAAGGCTGAACCCCGAAAGGGAAAGGCCGGCACCGGCGGTTGCTTGTTTCGGACTTATTAACAATCAACACAAATAACCTTATGAGAAAACAGCTTTTTGTGACCTTGCTGTTGACTTGCGGAATGCCTTTCAGCGCACAGATGCAGGCGCTGGCCAATCCGGAGCCCCAGACACAGGGTCAGGGACAGGTTAACATCAAAGGTACTGTCCTGGACGAAAACGATGAGCCTGTGATTGGCGCCAGTGTCGCTGTACAGGGCAAAAAACAGGGTGTCATTACCGACGTCTTCGGTAATTTTACCATTCAGGCTCCCGTCGGCGCTACTCTTAAAGTGAGCTTCGTCGGCTATAAGACCGAGACCGTGAAGGCTTCCGATGGCATGACTGTTTACATGCAGCCTACCACCGAGCAGCTCGAGCAACTCGTTGTCGTAGGTTATGGCTCGCAGAAGCGCGCCAACCTCACCGGCGCCGTCGCTACCGTCGACGTCGCCCGCACAATGGACGGACGTCCCCAGTCCGATGTCACCAAAGCCCTGCAGGGTGCTGTCCCCGGCCTGACCATCACCGCCAACAATGGTGATATCACATCTTCGGGTAACGCTTCGATGCGTATTCGTGGTGCAGGTACCCTGTCCAACGGACAGACTTCCAATCCTCTTATCGTTGTCGACGGTGTGCCTGTCGATGACCTTAGCTTTATAAACCCCGACGATATCCAGGAAATCAGCGTTCTCAAGGACGCTTCTTCCTCCGCTATCTATGGAACACGCGCTGCCTTTGGCGTGATTCTCATCACCACAAAGACTCCCGCTGTTCAGGATCGCGTTTCGGTCAAATACACCAATAATTTCGGTTGGACCGGTCCCACGACATTACCTAAATATTCAGACGTTCCCACCCAGTTGCGAGCCATGATTGACCAGCAGAGGCGTTCGGGCGGTGACACCGAGCTCTTCGGTATGCACTTCACCAACCTTCTCCCCTACGCCGAGAAATGGCAGCAGCAGAACGGCAAGCCCCGTGGCACCGGCGAACTCCGTCCCTATGTTGACGAAAACAATGTTGGTGACTACTACATCATGAGAGACCCGGTTACCGGTAAAGTTATGGAAACTCTCTACTATGCCAACTGGAACGTAGGCGATATCTGGTACAACAATGCGGCTCCCAGCAACAAGCACAATGTCAGCCTCGAAGGCCAGAGCGGAAAGACAAACTACCGTGCTTCCTTCGGCTACGACAAGCGTCAGGCCATGGAGAATTTCAACCCCGGCAAGATGCGCCGCTATACCGCAGCCCTCAACGTAAATACCGAAATCTTCAAGTGGCTGCGCGCCGGTGTCCGCTTCAACTATTCCAGCAAGGAATACGAAGGTCCCAACAATATCGTCGGTCAGGCTACTCCCGTCTATCTCTGGCGCTGGGGTTCGTACTTCAACCCGCTGGGCTATCGCGAGTATGAAGGCAAGAACGTCTATTATAAGACTATTGCCGGACGTACTGACGGCGGTAAATTCCAGGATTGGGCAAGCGATACCAAAATTCAGGCCTATATCGATGCCGACATCGTCAAGGGTCTTACTCTCCATGCAGACTACACCTACGACATTCAGAACTACAACTCGAAGTCGTACAATCTTCCTGTTTATGCCTGGAACAACTGGTCTAACACCAGTCTCTCTCCCACGAATATCTCGACAAAAACGCAGGCAGCTCAGAGCAACAGCCGTGCCGTCCTTTGGACAACAAACGTATATGCTACCTATGCCAACACCTTTGCCAAGGATTATAACCTTAAGGTTATGGTCGGCGGAACCGCAGAGGAGTATAACTACAATGACATGAGTGCCGACCGCGCCAACCTGCTTGACGTTACTCTTCCTGTCCTGGGACTTACCGACGGTGGAGAGAAAGGTACAGACATGCACATCTACAATAACCTCAGCCACCGTGCCACTGCCGGCTTCTTCGGCCGTGTGAACTTTGACTACAAGGGCATCTACCTCTTCGAGTTCAACGGCCGCTACGACGGTTCGTCACGTTTCCCCGCCGACGACCAGTGGGCATTCTTCCCCTCGGGTTCGATAGGCTACCGTTTCTCTGAAGAGAACTTCTACAAGAACGGTCAGATTTCCAACTACGTAAGTAACGGTAAACTCCGTGCATCGTGGGGCCAGATTGGTAACGAGGCCATCGGTTCCAATATGTTTATCTCTACCATCTCCGGTCCCTCCAACTATTACTGGTTACAGGATGGCGGCACAACTCCCACCAAATATTACGGTACTCCCTCGCTTGTATCTTCTACACTTAAGTGGGAGCGTGTAGAGACTGTTGACGTAGGTCTTGACCTCGGTTTCTTCAACAACTCGCTTAATCTCAACTTCGACTGGTTCCAGCGTGACACCAAAGATATGCTTGCTCCCGGTCTTACTCTCCCCGGTATCCTCGGTGCAAGTGCTCCTTATGTAAATGAGGGTCAGCTTCGTACTCGCGGCTGGGAACTTGGCCTGAGCTACAACCAGAGCTTCGGCGACTGGGACGTATATGCTAACTTCAACATCTACGACGGCAAGACTAAGGTTGTCAAATACCGCAATGACAACATGATGCTCAATGAGTTCTACTCAGGTGCCGAATACGGTGCCATCTGGGGATTTGAGACTGACCGTTACTTCACTGTTGATGACTGCAAGCCCGGTACTTTCGAGCTTGATTACACTACCGATCCCGGTGGTAAACTTCCCGACCAGACTTACCTCCAAAACGGTTCGTTCGTTTACGGCCCCGGCGACGTTAAGTTCAAGGATCTTGACGGCAACGGCGTTATCGACGGTGGCTATCGTACCGACACCGATTGGCTTTGGGAGCACCGCCGTGACCTTTACAAGGATCCCAATGACCGTTCGAAAGGTATGTACTCGGCCGGTTCTGAAAGGAACCATGGTGACCTCAAGAAAATCGGTAACTCGATGCCCCGCTACGAATACTCGTTCCGTCTAGGCGCTGCCTGGAAGGGTTTCGATATCGACATGTACTTCCAGGGCGTAGGCAAACGCGACTACTGGTCATGCTCGGCTTTCGTAATGCCTCTCACCCGTGGTGCCGACGCAACTTATGCAAACCAGAACTCTTACAACAAGATTCTGTACAACGACGCCAACGAGGTTATCGGTTACGACATCAGCCAGGACAATGACTTCCCTGCTCTCTTCCCCGGTGCTGCAAATGCAGGCAGAGTATCAGGCATCCCCATGGGACGTTACAACTTCTATCCTCAGAGCAAATATCTGCAGGATATGTCCTATCTGCGCTTCAAACAGCTTACCCTCGGCTACACCATTCCTACTTTCCTTACCCAGAAAGCTCTTATTCAGCGAGCCCGCCTCTATTTCACAGTTGAGAACCTTTGCATGCTGCATAACGGTATGAAGGGCACTGGTATCGACCCCGAAATCGGTTCGAGCCACAATGCTTCTTACTATGGCACAAATTCCAACGTCAATCAGGATTTCGGCCGCGTAACTCCTATGCCCCGAACATTCTCGTTCGGTCTCCAGGTTACTTTCTAACGAATAAGACAAATTTATAATCGTTAACATCATTTCAATATGAAAAAATCAATATTAATCGGGTCCCTTCTTGTCAGCGGAATCGCATTAACTTCGTGCGATGACTTCCTCGATGACAATCGCTACCCTCTCGACGAGGAGACCGACAATCCGACATTTTGGAATAACGAAGACAACGTAAAACTTCAGGTCGACCAGATGTTGTCGTACTTCACCGGCTACGCCACCGGCTCTTCACTCGGTGAGTTCTATTTCAATAGCCTCTCTGATGACCAGTGTCCTTCAAGCTTTGTCGACTGGAAATTTACGACCGTAACTCAAAGTAACGGAAATTACACCAATCCCTATATCAACATCCGCCACTCGGCAACTATCATCGAAGCTCTCGAAAGTTCGACTCTTGATGCGGATGTCAAGGCCAATTGGATGGGCATAGCGCGTATGTGCCGTGCCTACCAGGAGTACTTGCTTGTTCGCCGTTATGGTGACTGCAATTTTGTCGAGCACGCTCTCGATATCACGGAAGACGGTATCCTCTATGGTAAGCGCGAAAGCCGTGACTACGTTTTCGACAAGATTCTTGAAGATCTCGACTATGCATGCAGCAATATCAAACAAAATCACAATGCCCAGTACTGGTCACGTGACCTTGCGTATGCAATGAAGTCGTACATGTGTCTCTGCGAAGGCACCTATCGCAAATATTGCACAAAGGCTGAAAACGGCCTTGATCCCAACCCCGAACGTGCCAAGAAACTCCTGGAGGAATCGGCAAAGGCTTCCGACTACCTGATTAACTCGGGTCGTTACCACCTCTCGGAGCAGTATCGTGCCAACTACCAGTCGTTCTATCTCACAGCCACCGCTGTTCCTGCAATGATTAACAATCCCGAAATGATTCTTTTCCGCGGATATGAGAAGGACATCGTAATGAACTGTGTAGCCGACTACACCTGCGGTACCACACCTATCAACGGTATCACCAAGGATGCATTCGATGCTTATCTTTTCAAGGATGGCAAACCTCTTGCTCTCACCGCCATGGACAAGAGCGATGTTGGCGAATGGGACGCTGCAAAAAAGGTTTACTCGATTCAGAAACTTCTTGATGTACGCGACAACCGCCTCGAAATGACCACTGACCCCACTGTATATTATACAGGACTCACTGGTGAAAGAGCCGGCGCAACAGGTATGACTTCTTCTACCGGTTACGGTGTCAGCAAGTATGACAACGTCGCCGACAAACTCGATGACCGTCGCACTGTCAGAAATGTCGTCTGCGCTCCTATCTACTGGTATTCCGTTATCCTTCTTGAGAACGCTGAGGCCAAGGCTGAACTCGGTACTCTTACAGATACCGACCTCAACAAGACTCTCAATCTGCTTTACAAGCGTGCCGAACTGCCTGACCAGACCGTCGCTTCGCTCAGCAGCATGAACGACCCCGCCAACAACATGGGCGTCAGCAGTCTCCTTTGGGAGGTTCGCCGTTGCCGTCGTTGCGAGCTGATCATGGACAACGATTTCCGTTACTGGGACCTTATCCGCTGGCATCAGCTTGATAAACTTGATACAACTAAGAATCCGAACATCATCCTTGGTGCCAACATTTCAGCAAGTCCTGTTCAGGTTGCAACCACTAATGGTTATATTAACGGTAACATCAACTGGCCTAACCTCAAACGTGAGTTCAAACCTCAGTATTATTCATATCCCATCCCGAGCCCGCAGCTCACTCTAAATCCCGAACTGGGTCAGAACTACCTTTGGAGTAACTAATCGATAATACACCCCTCAATAATGGAGGCCGCGCACAAGCGCGGCCTCTTTTTTGCAGGTTTTATTATTCATAGTTGCGAGTAACCACCAAAAACAATATCTTTCACTGCGTAAAAATACGCAATTCACTGCGTAAAATGTAATGATATGTATAAACGTGCAGAGTATAAGACTGTTATGGCGCGTTTTAAGGGCTCATCAATTTAGTAAGTATTCTCAGTTTGAGAAAATTTACGTCTTATGATTGGGCTGTGGGTCAAAAGAGCCAATTGGCGGATGCACCAGGGTGCATCCCTACATTCGGATTATCGTTTTAGCTATTTTTGACATACCTCCTCGTTTTCTCCCCGTTTTCTTTTTATCCGGAAAGTGAAAAAATGTTGAGCGAACGGTTTTTTGCGGTTTTTGTTGTACATTTGTAGATACAAACTTAACGAAACACAGCGTCTATGAAATTATTATATGTCATTGCAGCAGGTCTGGTGCTGTCTCCGGTTCTCGGCAGTTGTTCGATAATTCAGGGTACAAAATACTCGCAGCCCGCTCAGCCTGCCAGCTATTCGCAGAACAAACCCGTATCGAAACCGGCCGAGACTGTCCAGAAGACCAAACCGGCCGAAACAACCAAGCCGGTTGAAAAGGCCGCTCCTGCCGTTAAGCCGGCTGAGCAGCCCAAGGCAGTCGTAAAAAATGCTGAACCGGTGAAAAAGGATAACGCTAAACCCGAAAAGAAATCGAAAAAGAATAAGAAGAACAAGAAAAATAATACCAGGCCGGCCGAGTCGTCTGCTGTAGGCATACAGGTCCACGAGTCGGAGATTGCAAAGACTATTGCCGGCGAGTGGGTCATCACTGCTGCCGGAACGACGAAAATTAGCCGCGATGAGGATATGCCGTACATCAATTTCGTGCCTGCGGAAAATCGTTTTTACGGCTCGAACGGCTGCAATGTGCTCAATGGAGGCTTTGTCGTCAAAGGCAAGACACTGATATTTAAGAATGTGCTCTCGACGATGAAATACTGCGCCGGAATAGACTTCGAGCAGAAAATTAACGCCGTGGTATGTGACGACAAACCGCTTACTGTATCAATTTCGCGCCACAAAGACCGCACGGTCCTCACCATGAGCGACGCGCAGGGTCAGAAAGTGCTCACGCTGACACGTCACAAGATGGACTTCCTAAACGGTTACTGGTTCGTGACGTCGATTAACGGCAAGAGCATCAATGACGAGGAGGCCAACATCTTTATCGATGTCAACGAGTGTAAGGTACACGGCAACACCGGCTGCAATTTCTTCAACGGCAACATCCATATAGACCCCGAAAATCCCGGTAACATCAATTTCAGCGGTATGGCTGTGACCCACATGGCATGCGAGAAGGGTGACCAGGAGCGCAACATGCTGCTTGCCCTTGAGGATACCTCCACCGCCAGGGCGCAGGGCCACGACATCGTGATACTCATTGACCGTCACGGCCGCGAGGTGCTGACACTGCGCCGCGGCGAAGTCCCCGGCATGGAAAAATAATAGAATGACTACTATGACAGACACACAGATGACAGATAAGGAAACACAGGAAACAGGGGTGCACGAGGCTCTTTACGGGCTGATCGGGCACCCGCTCGGACATAGTTTTTCGCAGCGGTATTTCCGGCAGAAGTTTGCCAAAGAGGGTATCGATGCTGATTACTTCAACTTTGACATTGACTCGGCGGACCGTTTGCGCGAGATAGTCGCCGCGCATCCCAATCTCCGTGGGCTCAATGTCACCCATCCCTACAAGAAGGACGTGATGCCGTTGCTGGACAGCATCTCGCCGTTGGCGCAGCGTATCGGTGCCGTCAACACTATCGTGGTGTCGCGGGACGAGGCCGGCAAGGTCACTCTCCGCGGTTACAACACCGACAGTCCGGGCTTCTGCAAGAGTCTCGATGTCTTTGCCGCCGCCCATCCACTTGACTCGGTGACCGGACGCGACAACCCCGACGGCGATGCGCTTGTGCGTGCCCTCGTGTTGGGTACCGGCGGAGCCAGTCGCGCCGTATGCACGGCATTGAGACTGCGCGGAATCGAGCCGACAATGGTGTCGCGCACGGCAGGCGAGGGCCGTATAACCTACGCTGACCTCACACCCGACGTCATGCGCATGCACCGGTTCATAGTAAACACAACCCCACTCGGCACTTTCCCGGATATAGACAGTTGTCCGCCAATTCCATACGAGGCTCTCACTCCCCGCCATATCTGCGTCGACGTAGTCTATAATCCCGCAGTGACGCTTTTCATGCGCCGTGCTGCCGAAGCCGGTTGTGCCGTCCGCAACGGTCTACGCATGCTTACCGCCCAGGCCGACCTCAGCTGGAAACTCTGGAACGGCGAGCAAATCTCGTAAAACGAATTTTCTAACGCACCTGTTTGGTGAAACCAGATCTAACCCTACCGCACATCGAATTGCCCCATGTGCCCGCGTCGGTACCGGCTCTGCCCGTCTGCGCCGGGACGGTGGCGGGTGTGTTTTGCGGGGTGACGGATGGCGTGACGCCGATACTGCCCATTGCCGGGTGCGTGTTTGTGCTGGCTGTAGCGGTTTGGTTCTTGCACAGGCCGCGCACGGCGGCTTTCATTGCATTCGTGGCATTGGGCATGATGGCGGCATATGTGCGGATGCCGATGGACTTGCCGCAGGGTGTGGCCGGAACGGATGGAATACTGACCGGGCATATTACCAAAGCTGATTTGAACGGCAAAGACAACTTTATTGTCGAAGATGGCATGTTTACAATGCGAGACGGACAAACTGTAGCTCTCTCGCATCATCCGGTTAACGTGCGCGTGATTAATCCCGACACGGAATATCGCCTCGGCGAGACTGTTTGTGTGCGAGGCCGTCTGCAGTCTGTCGAAGACCTTAACAGGCCGGATGTGCCATATAGCGATGACTTTGCCGCTGCGGCCCGGGTCAAGGGATATACAGGAATTATCACAGCCAGGGATGACAGCGTAAGTGTGCTGGGATATGAGCCGACGTTGGGACAGAAGATTGCTACGCACGGAAATGAAATTTTACACAACAGCATTGCCGAGTGCGGTTTTGACGATGCAACGGCGGCGTTTGTGCTGGCAGTACTTGCCGGTGACGAGATTTTCCTTGATGCGGACTTATCCGACCGGATGCGGGCTGCCGGAGTGGCGCATGTGCTGGCGCTGAGCGGACTGCACGTCGGAATAATAGCAACCCTGTTTGCCCTGCTGTTGTGGGGACTGCGGTGTCTGCCAAAGGGACGGCTTGTCTATGCCGTTGCCCTGCCGTCGGCGGTGATGTTGTACGGACTGAGCGTAGGCATGCCGCCGTCGGTGGCCAGAGCTGCGGTGATGCTGGCGGTGTTTGCTCTGAGCGGATACCTTGAAAGACCGTCGTCACCATATAATGCGCTGTTGGTAACGATAACGGTCTGGCTGTTTATAAATCCGATGTGGCTGTGGTCACCGGCGATGCAGCTGTCGTGCGCGGCTGTGGTCGGCGTAATCTGGTTCGGACGCCTCGCGCCGTCGCCGTACCGGCATCCGTGGCTGAGTGCGCTGTGCTCGCTGGTATTGGCTCCGATAGGCGCCCTCGTCGCCACCTCTCTGCTGTCGGTTATGTATTTCCACGCCCTGCCGGTGTGGTTCCTCCCGGCGAACATAGTTGTGGCTCTGCTTGTGCCGGTGATACTCACTGGCGCCGCCATTGCCACATTGTGCACGACTATAGGGCTTAATCCCGGCTTTTTGCCCCGGTTTGTCGACAGCGTATACGGTCTGATGGAGAAGGCGCTGAACGGATTGGCGGACTTGCCGCACTCGCAAATAACGGGCATATACCCCAATGGCCTACAGATGACGATTTTTGCCGTCGCCGTAGTGCTGATTTTTGTGTCAGTGAAAAGACCGACACGCCTGTCATTTGCCGCTACGGCGCTGACGGTAATTGCTTTGGTTATGTCCTTGCTTTCTCGGGAAGGTGCACCCGAGACCGAAATCTATATCCCGGCGGACTCGCATGACGCAACTGTGGTGTTCGGCAGTCGCGGCGTGCTCCTGGCTAATACGTCTGACATAGAAGATGTAAACCGGACATTCCGACACCTCGTCGGTCATCGGCAATGCGACTCCATAATTGCCGTTCAGGGAAATGCAAGGGCAGGGGAGGTGACGAAAGAACAGGCATTGTTGTGCTTTGACGGACATTTTATGCTGATTGCCGATGAAGAGACAGCGGCCTACATCGGCCCCGTAGACTATTTTGTCATCACTGACGTTTACCGGGGCGACATTGTGGCTGACGCTCAACGTCTCAAAGCCGACACGGTCTTGCTGACGCGACATCTCAACGCCAAAGTGCGCCGCCGCTATGCCCGGGAGCTGGAAGGAGCCGGACTGCCGTACCGTGACATCAGCCGCACCGGCTGGCGCTATGTGCACCGGTAATGCCCTTGCTTTTCTGAGTCAAAATTGCTAATTTAGCATCCCGAAATATAAACCTTAAATATAAGCCCTATGGTCAAGCATATTGTAATGTTCAAGTTCAGCGGCACGGACGAGGAGCGTCTTGACGTCGCCAAATCCTTCCGAGACGCACTGGTAGCCCTGCCTGCTCAGATTGAGCAGCTGCGGTCAATCGAGGTCGGCATAAACATCAATCCCGCCGAAACTTGGGACCTTGTGCTGACAGCTACCGCCGATACCATGGCCGATGTCGCCGCATACTCGGCACATCCCGCTCACCTCGCTGCCGTCGCCCTCATCGCCGGCCACAAAGAGGCCCGCGCCTGCGTCGACTACGAAGTGTAAAGACTAAAATAGCTAATTTAGCTATAAATAGCTATTATAGAGCTCAGCGCTTGAAGAGGCGCGACGAGGCCATGACGGTGATGACGTCGCCTTTCTGGGCTATCACGGACGGGTCGGTGATGTCGAGCATGGCCTGGTCGAAGGTGGCTACTTTGAGCAGGCTCAGGCGCTTGACGGGTCGTGTTGCGGCGATGATGCGCACAAAGTCTTTCGAGCCCTCGGCGGTCTTGGCGGCCTCGGCTACCATGTCGACGTATGATTTGCCTTCGTGATATTCGTCGACCGGCGCCTTTACCATAAAGATGTCGTCGGTGATGTCCATTGTCGTAATGTCCCGGCCCAGGCGTATCTCGCGGGCCAGGTCGGCGGCGGCGTGCTGCTCGGGCATGAGGATGCGGTCGAGCTCGAAACATTCGAGGATGGCCTGGTTGAGCGGGTCGATGGCGCGGGCGTAGATGTGTTTGACGCCCGCCTGCTTGAGCAGGGCGACGGTTTTTACCGAGGCGCCGAAGTTCTCGCCGATGCACACCACCACCAGGTCACAGTTCTTGTATGGCAGCACATTGAGTGCCGACGCCTCAGTCGTGTCGACACAATAAACAGTGGCAAGGGTGTCTTTCATCTGGTCGACGCGCGACTCGTCGCTGTCGGCGCCTACCACCTCGTGCCCCATGTCCTGGAGGTCGCGGGCGAGGTTCTGGCCATAAATGCCGAGTCCGATAATCAGGTATCGCATATTGTATTCTTTGAGTTCGTATTCTTGTTAAGTGTCTTCAGTTGATGATGATCTGTTCGCTCGGGTAGTGGTCGCTGATGTCGCGGCGGTCGGGGAAGACGCCTATCAGCAGCGACAGCAGGCCCACGCGTCCGACAAACATGGTGACGCAGAGGATGAGCTTGGAGGCCAGTGACAGCGACGCCGTGATGCCGAGCGACGAGCCGACTGAGAATGTTGCGGAGACGGTCTCGAAAATCAGCGCTTTTGCTGACATCTGCGGCTCTATGAGCATAAGGGAGACGGCAACGATGATTGTCGTTAATATCGACAGCGTCACCACGGCATTGGCGCGGCGAACCGACGAGTAGTTGATGCGTCGGCCGAATGAGCTGACCGAATGACGCGAGCGCACTATGCTGACCAGGTTGAGGCAGACAGTGCCGAATGTGTTGACCTTGATGCCTCCGGCCATCGACTGTGACGAGCCGCCAATCCACATCTGCACCAGTATCAGCAGCAGGGTCACGTTGCGGAAGCTGTTGGGGCTGATGGAGTCGTAGCCGCCGCTGCGGGGGATAAGTGAGTTGAAGACCGACTGTACCGACCGCTCGTATAAGCTCATGCCGCTCATCGAATTGGAGCTTTCAAGCAGAAAGAACGACACGGTGCCCACGGCAAGGATTATCAGCGAGGTCGTCATGGCCACCTTGGTGTTAAGGTCGATGATGTGGCGGGGGGCATGCCCTTTGACACGTCCGAACAGCCGCAAGAAGCGCATCTTCCACCACTGCGTGAAGCTGTCGCGGATATTGACGAGGACAGCGAAGCCAACACCGCCAAGGAACAGCAGCACCGACATGACGATGTAAATTGTCTGGTCTCCGCCCATGAGTTGCGGGTTGTGCATGCCTCCCTCGATGTTGCAGAAGCCGACGTTGCAGAAGGCCGACATGGCCTGGAATATCGCCGCGAAGATTTTCTCGCCCTCGGTGGCGAACATTCCTTCGGGCAGAGTGAAATAAATCATGACTGCTCCGATGGCCTCGAAGACGATTATTGTTATCAGGATGTAAATCAGCGTGGGCACCAGCGAGTTGAGCGTCTTGGAATATACCATGTCGCGCAGCATGAGCTGGCTGTAGATGCTGCGTGTGCCGCTGAAGAAGATGGCGAAGAAGCTGGTGAAGGTGAGCACGCCGATGCCACCGACCTGGAAGAGGATGCAGATTATGACCTGTCCCAGCGGCGTGAAGGTGGTGGGGATGTCAAGGGTGGTGAGGCCGGTGATGCAGACGCCGCTGGTGGCGACGAAGAGCGAGTCGATGTAGCTGATAGGATGGTAAGTGCATCGCGGCATCATGAGCAGGAACGAGCCAATGAGGATGAAGACGAGGAAACTTCCGGCCATCATCATGGCGGGGTTGGTGCGCCTGCCCATCAGGGCCATCAGGCCTTTGCAGATGCACATTGCCGAGTAGGCGCTGAGGGCGAGGTAGAGATAAACCGGTCCGTAGAGGAAATTTTTAAGCCCGGGCAGCCACGTTATTGCCTTGGCTGGCACTATTACCGGCAGCAGCGTCATCAGCATCATCCCGTTCACTATCCACACGAACAGTCGTATGGTATGCTTCGATTCGGCGGGTTTCAGCGACTGGATGAATATGTTGAAGAGGAAAATGCCCTGGATGACGCGCACGGTGCGTCGTACATGCACAATCAGATGAGCGTCGTGCTCAAAGCCAATGTTTATCAGCAGCAGCGCCACACATAGGATTGCGCCGATGAGGCTAAGGTTGCCTGTCCACTTTGCGATTTGGTCGATGATGCCGAAAAAACGAAGTTTGCGCCGCAAGCGCTCGCCGGCACGACGGGCACGGTCACGGAACAGCGCGGTCTGGCGCAGCAGGATGCGCCGCTCCATCTCCTTTTTCTGCTTGCGGCTGTCGGTGCCGCGGCTCGTTGACTTTTTAGTGCGCTCGTCGTTGTGCACGAATAGGTGATGTGATTTATGTGATGTGTGTGAACTTGATGTTTATTAATAAACACCGAAGGAGTGTTAATGTTAACAGCGGCAGGAGAAATAAAAAACCGGCGCCTCCAATGAAGGGGCGCCGGCGTATGGGGCAGGGGAAATGTATGTCAGGCTTTGCCGGAGTTGGGATTAATCTCGTGCATGACTTCGTCATCGGAAATTTCGCGGTCGATAGCCATGAATGCCGAGTTCTGGCTCTTGTATTCGGGCACGATGCGCTTCATCGACGCCACGATGTCGTGCTCGACGTCGCGGACGAGGTTGTCATGCAGCTCGGACAGATGCTCACAGACCTCGGCATAGTCGTAAGTGCGCACCTTGGCAATCATAATTTTGCTGTGGTGTGTGGGCAGTGTGCGCTCATGGTCGTTGAGCAGTTCCTCGTAGAGTTTCTCGCCGGGACGCAGACCTGTCTCGACAATTTCGATGTCCTTTCCGGGCTTGAGACCGGCAAGCTGAATCATGCGCGTGGCAAGGTCGTAGATGCGGATGGGCTTGCCCATGTCGAAGATGAAAATCTCGCCGCCCTCGGCCATGCATCCGGCCTCAAGGACGAGCTTGCAGGCCTCGGGGATGGTCATGAAATAGCGGATAATGTCGTGGTGTGTGACGGTGACGGGACCGCCTTCGGCAATCTGACGGCGGAAGAGGGGGATAACAGAGCCGTTGGAGCCGAGCACGTTGCCGAAACGGGTGGTGATGAAGCGCGTGTTGTTGCGCTGCTGACCCTTGATTGACATTGCCAGCGACTGCACATATATTTCGGCTATGCGCTTGGATGCGCCCATGATGTTGGTGGGGTTAACGGCCTTGTCCGTGCTGATCATGACGAAGCACTCGACACCGTAGCGCATTGACAGGTCTGCCAGCAATTTGGTGCCGAAGACATTCGTCTGCACGGCCTCGACGGGGTTGCGTTCCATCATGGGCACGTGCTTGTACGCGGCGGCATGGTAGACAATCTGGGGACGGTAGCGGTCGAAGATGCCCTTCATGCGTATCTCGTTGGCGATGTCGGCTATGCAGAGCTTGATGCGTACGTTCGGGAATGAGCGCTCCAGCTCAAGCTGCAGCTCATGCATGGGAGTCTCGGCCTGGTCGACAAGGACGATGCGGCCGGGTTTCATGCCGGCAATCTGACGTGTGATTTCCGAGCCGATTGAGCCGGCGGCGCCGGTTATCATGACCGTACGGTCGCGCACGCTGTCGCTTACCGCGGGATTATGCGTGTCGATGGGCTTGCGGCCCAGCAGGTCCTCGATGCGGATGCTCTCAACCTTGGCCTTGATTGACAGGTTGTGGTTGTCGGTCGGGTCGTACGACTCAATCTGATTGAGCAGCATCATGTTGATGTGGTTGTTGAGGAAGACGTCGGCGGCGTCGTTGCGCAGGAAGTCAATCTCTGAATTCTGCAGCAGCAGCGTGTCGGCGTTGTAGTCCTTGAATATTTCAGCGACGGTTTCGGGATTATATTCCTTGATGGGAATGCCGTTGACGGTCTTGTCGGTGAAGCTGGAGTTGGTGCTGAGCATGAGCACGGGCTTGAAGCCGCTGTCGGCCGACGAAAGCAGAGCCGAAGACAAGGTGAACGAACTGATGCTCGACCCCAGTACAACCACGCGCTTGGCGTCCATGCCGGCACTGAGCAGGCTGTAGAGGTATTTTATCATCAGGCGCACGGTCACCATAATCGCAAAGGCGAATACTGCGAGCACGAAGATGTTCCAGGTGCCGATGTAATGGCCGTGTCCCGTCCAGGCAATGACGGCATCAAGCAGTAAAATTGTCAGGGAGGCCAGGATAACCGTCTTGGCCACCTGATAGGTGTCGTAGATGGTGGACAAACGGATTACTGACCGGAATGTCCGCAACAGAAGCATGTATATGGCGTATATTGCGGTGACGGCCAGGCTCTTTGCCCAGATGCTAAAAATGCCAGTGCTTGGCTCGGTGCCTGCGCTTGGATTAAACGCAAAGGTGAGCATTGCCGCAGCCCATACCAGAACGATGTCGGTGAACAACACTGCCCACTGCGGAGCCGGACCTTTCAGAAAGCGTGTCGTAAGAGGGTTATGAGTGAGAAAAAGTGCGACTTTTCTTAGCATAACAAGTCAGAGTGGAAATGTGTTAAGGTTTCGTGTATGCGAGTATGTAAAAGAACATATTCCGACTGCAAATATAATTATTTTTTGAAAATCATCCAACATTTTGTACATTTGCATTCGCCCCGGGGCAAACTTTGTCCCCGCAGGGTTGTTGAAAAAAAGAAAGGACACAGAATTTAACTAACATCAAAACGCATAACGTCATCATTATGAAGAAACGTATTCTTGCGATAGCAGGCAAGCCCGGTCTGTATTCGCTGGTCAGCCAGGGCAAAAACATGCTCATCGTCGAAAACATCGAAACCGGCAAGCGCACTCCCGCCTACGCCGCCGACAAAGTCATGTCGCTGGGCGACATCGCCATCTACACCGACGGCGAGGACAAGCCCCTCTACGAGGTTTTTGAAGTTATCAGAGAGAAGAACGACGGCAAGCCTGTCGACCTGAAGGCCTACGACACGCCCGACAAGCTGCGCGCATACTTTGCCGAAATCCTCCCTGAATATGACGAGGAGCGCGTACACAACAACGACATCAAGAAAGTCTTCAGCTGGTACAACAAGCTCGTCGAGGCCGGTATCAGCGACTTCCGCGAGGAAGAGGCCGAAGCCGATGTCGAAAAGGCCAAGGCTGAGGAAATCGCCGAGGACAAGAGCGCCGAGGCAGGCGACAAGGGCACTGCCGATGCCGCCACATACGTTGCCGAAAAGAAGTAACCAGCCGTAGCAGCCAATAATAACAAACGACAGCCGGACCACCCATCGGGGCATCCGGCTGTCGTTGTTGTCTGGTGGCTGAGTTATTTTTCAGTGGTGGATACGGCGGGCGCTGCGGCCTTGGCTGCCTGCTCGCGGGCGATGACGATACGGCGCTCTATCTTTTCGCGGTTGATGAGGGTCGAGCGCAGCTGTTGCTTGGCCAGGGCATAGTTGTACGATGCGGCGGTGGCGGTGGAGAAGGCCGGCGTGAGCTTGCCCTGCGCCTTTCCCTTTTTGCCGTTGAGGGTGAAGGCCGTGGCCGGGTCGTCGGGATGCTCGCTGAGGTATTTGCCGAGGGGCTCGGCTACGGAGGTGACGATGGAGCCGACCTGCCCGTCATTGCTGAATGCGTCAAGAGTAAAGCTCTGCCCCGAGGCTGTGGTGACGTTGACTGAGCTGAGCCCGATGTTGGAGGGAGCGAAGACGGCTATTGACCAGGGCGTGTCGGATACGTCATTGCCCTCGATGTTGATGCGAGGCTGCAGGGCTGCCGTTCCTACGGTCTTCTGTCCGGCCAGCGACTTGTGCACGGCGTAGGCGTTGAGCGCCGATGACGACTGCTCGCGGTTGAAATCGGGATAGAGTCCGGCGATGACGCTGTTGAGCGAGTCTATGACCCGGTCGAGGAGCGGAGCCTGGCTCTGGGCGAGGCCCTCTATGGCCCGGGCGCGTTTTGCGTCGGAGGCCTTGCGCAGGTCAATCTCCTTTGGGTAGGCGTGGTTGAGGCTGTCGTAGAGCTCGATGGCTGCCTCGAAATTTCCGGCCTTCATAAGGCTGTCGGCCTTTGCGCTGAGAGCGGCGGCAGCCTTGTGCTCCTTGTCGCTGCCGCACGATGCCGTGGCGAGGACTGCCGCGGCGGTGAGTAATGCAATGAAGTGTTTCATGTCGTTATATGGCCTGAAGGTCAGCCTGCCGAGTCAACTCGGGTGACGTCCTTCACGCCCTTTACTGTTTTGATTTTCTTTATCAGGGAGTTGAGCGCCTCTTTGCCACTGATGCCCACCACGACAAATCCCTGGAAGAGGCCGTCGTGCGAGTCAATGGAGATTGAGCGCAGCGAGGCGTTGCGTTCTTTGGAGATTATCGAGGTGAAATTGGTGACGATGCCGATGTCGTCGTAGCCGAGGATGCGCAGCGTGGCAGCCATCTGTCCGTCAAACGAGCCCGACCAGCGCGTGTCGATGATGCGGTCGGGGTAGCGCTGGCGGATGTTGGCGGCGTTGGGGCAGTCGCAGCGGTGCACCTTTACCACGCCCTCGCTGGAGATGAAGCCGAAGACCTTGTCGCCGTGGATGGGGTTGCAGCACTTCGACAGCTTGTAGTTGAGGCCGCGCACCTTGTTGCCGGGACCGCCGATTTCGAGCACCTCCGAGCGCGTGCCGCCGCGTTCGCCCTCGCCCTCGTTTTCGGTGTTCTGCAGCAGGCGGAACTCGTCTGCCGACACCGTGGGCGCCGTCTCGTTCTCCTTCTCGGTCATGGCGACGTAGGCGTCGAGGACGGTGCTGACGTCGAGCGTATTGTCGGCCAGGCGGTTGTAGAAATCCGACGCCGTCTTGTAGCCCATCTTCTTGATGAGGCGTCCCATGACGGCTTCGTCCGGCTCAATCTTGCGGTTCTTGAAACGGCGCTGCAGCAGCTCCTTGCCCAGCTCGGCGGCGCGGTGCTCCTGCTCCTTGAGTGTGGCGCGGATTTTGCTGCGGGCCTTGCCCGTCACCACCATGCTGAGCCAGTCGCGCTTGGGCACCTGCGTCGACGAGGTGAGGATTTCCACCGTATCGCCCGAATGCAGCTTGTGGTTGAGCTTGGCGTTGCGGCCGTTGACGCGGGCGCCCATGCATTTGCAGCCGAGGCCCGAGTGGATGGCGAAGGCCAGGTCGAGGACGCTGGCGCCCAGGGGCAGGCGGTACAGGTCACCCTTGGGGGTGAAGATGAACACCTCCTTGTTGTATACGTCGAGCTTCATGTTCTTCATGAGCTCGGAGGGGCCTGCGTCGGCAGTCTCGAGGATGTCGCGGACGTTGCGCATCCATGCGTCCAGGCCCTGCTCGCTTGCGCCGCCCTTGTATTTCCAGTGGGCGGCAAGACCTTTCTCGGCCACCTCGTCCATGCGGCGGGTGCGTATCTGCACCTCCACCCATTTGTCCTCGGGGCCGTACACGGTGATGTGCAGGCTCTCATAGCCGTTCGACTTGGGGATGGACACCCAGTCCTTCATGCGCGCCGGGTTGGGGCGGTACATGTCGGTGATGGCAGAGTAGGCCACCCAGCAGTCGGTCTTCTCCTGGTCACGCGTGGGGGCGGTGTCCAGGATGATGCGGATGGCGAAGAGGTCGTAGATGTGGCCCACGTCGGTCTTCTGCGCCTTTATCTTGTTCCAGATGGAGTAGATGGACTTGGTGCGCCCTTTTATCTCGAATTTCAGCCCCATGGCCTCGAGGCGCCTGCGCACGGGGGCGATGAAGGCGGCTATGTAGGCGTCGCGCTTTACCTTGGTCTCGTTGAGCTGACGGGCTATCGAGGTATAGGTGTCGCGGTCGGTGTATTTGAGGGTCATGTCCTCCAGTTCCGACTTCATGGCGTAGAGGCCCAGGCGGTGGGCCAGGGGGGCGTAGAGATAGCCCGACTCGTTGGAGATGGTGGTGACCAGGTCGGTGTCGGGGTGGTGGTTGATGGCCTTCATCAGCGTCAGACGCGCCGCGATGGTGATGATGATGACGCGGATGTCTTCGGCAAAGGCCAGCAGCAGGCGGCGGAAGTTGGCGTCTTCGTTCTCACCGATGTTGTGACGCCCGTACAGCGACGACACCTTGATGAGGCGCTGCACCGTCTCGGCCACGTCGTCGCCCCACAGCCTGCGCACGTCGTCGACGGAGACACGTCCCGTCTGCACCGGAGCCTCGAGGAGCACAGCGGCCGACATCGTTCGGTCGGGCGCCACATAGCGGCACAGCGTCAGCGCCGTCTCCACGGCCATTGCGTCGCGCGGGAAGCCGAAGGCGTTCCGGCCGAAGCCTTCCTCCCCGGCGTTTAAGGTGAGTGCCTGTCTGAACTTGCCTATGTCGCCCGGTTCAAGCACCGCACGCAGGCGCCGGGCCAGCTCGAGGGTTCGCCTCGGCAGCGCCGCGGGGTCGTTTAATGTGATTTGTTCAGACATAGTTTATTCCTGTGTTAATACCTGTTGTTGCAGACCGCAAAGATAGTGAAAATTACGGAATAATCGGCAAAAATGGCGGCCGGGGTAGGTGGAAAACGCGAAAAGTGCTAATTTTGCAGTCGATTTCAAAAGATAAACCATAGCAATGGGACTTTCGGGCAAAATAAATAAGGTTAAGCACGTTTTGCACCGGCTTGTCGGCGTACTGTCGGCGCCGGTGGTGAGGACGCCGGGGCTCTTCGCCACCATGGTGCTGATGCTGACGGCGGTGCCCTGGACGCAGTATGTCATAATCAAGCCCGGAAAGGTGGCGCCCCTCGCGGCCACCGTGCAGATGCTGTCCGTGGCCATGGTGCTGGTGTGGGCCGTCCTTGCCGTGTACCTGCTGCTCAGGCAGTGGCGGCGTTGGGCGGCGTACCTGTGGCTCCTCCCGGCTTTTGTGGCGCTGACTGCCGACTGGCTTATCGACCTGGTGCTGATGGTGGTGTACAAGAGCTTCTTCAACCCCGACATCGCCGCCGTCATCGTGTCCACCAACCCCGGCGAGGCCACCGACTTTATCAGCGCCTACGGCACGGCCGATGGCATGTACTGCGTCTTCGGGTCGCTGGCGCTGTTTATCGGCGCGTACTTCGGGATGTCATACCTCAGGCGCATAATTCCCGTCCGTCTGCATCTGCCCCTGCGCATCGCTGCCGTCGTGATGATGCTTGCGGCGGTACTGTGCATGGCGTTCATGCCGGAGAGCGATGTTACCAAAACCAATATCTGCGGAAAGATTGACGCTTTCACCGGCCAGGACTTCGGCCAGGCCATAGAGCCGACGGGAGTGCCCCTCGTCACCGACGCCGCCCGCGCTCCGCAGAAGATTGTTGTCATCATCGGCGAGAGCCTCAGCCGCTCCCACTGCTCGCTCTATGGCTACGGCAGGCCCACCCAGCCGCACCTCGCACGCCTCGCCGCCGACTCATCGCTGGTGGTGTTTAAGGAGCCGGTGGCACCCGCCCTGCACACCATCGCTGCCTTCCGGTACATCGTCGGCACATGGAACGGCGAGGCCGACCGCGAATGGTACCGCTGCCCCACCTTCCTCGAGGTCGCCCGCCGCTCGGGCTACCGCCTCAGCTGGATTTCGAACCAGTCGCCCAAGGGCATCTACGACAACCCCGTCAAGAAAATCGCCGACTATTGCGACCGCCTCGCCTTCACCGACAACGGCATGATAGGCAGCAAGGGCATGCGCATCAGCGACGACCTCGACAGCCTCCTCATACCCATGACACAGCGGTGGAACGACGACGTCCGCGACCTCTCCGTCATTCACCTCCTCGGCAGCCACGTCGCCTATTATCTCCGCTATCCCAAGCACTACAATCGTTTCCGCCCCGCCGACTACGACCGGCCCACCCGACGCCAGCGCATAGTCCTCTCCAGCTACGACAACACCGTCCTCTACAACGACATGGTCGTGTCACGACTGATGCGCCTCTATGACCGTCAGGACGCCGTCGTCATCTATTTCTCCGACCACGCCCAGGACCTCTTCGAGTCCGACCGCCATTTCTTCGGCCACGGCCGCGACGGCGTCCCCGCCAGCGAGGCCGCTGCCGCCGCCATCCCCATGATGGTGTACATGACCCCCGCCTTCCGCCGACGCCATCCCGACACCGAGGCCCTCATACGCCGCGCCGCCACCCGCCCCTTCAACACCACCGACCTCACCGTCCTCCTCATGCAAATCATGCACACCGAGTTCGCCGAGTAGAGCCGGACCCGCCAAAAACGGCAGGGCGCTGTGCCGGTGTTTCCGGACAGCGCCCTGTCGGTGTTGTCGGTCGGGCTGTCAGAAGAGGACGTTCATGCCCAGGTTGAGCGAGGCGTTGCTGCTCAGGGGGACGAACTGCTTGGTGACCTTACCCATGGTGTGGTCCATGCCTACGAAGAAGTTGAAGCCTTTGGGGTGGAAGTTGACAATCCAGCCGAAGCCTACGCCGAAGGTGCCGGCGCTCATGTTGACGCCGCCGTCGAGCCAGCGCAGCGGGGCGACATTGGCCGAGACGCGCCAGTCGGTCCAGCTGTATTTGCCCTGGATGCGGGCGGTGCCGAGCAGGCCGAAGTTGAGCTTGCGGTAAACCGGGAGGGTGTAGCGTGCGCCCACGTTCAGCGTGGCGCCGAGCATGGAGGTGCGCCCTCCGGTGTCGCCGGCGTCCTCAAGCTCGTAGATGGCCGAGATGTCGTCGCGGATGTTGTCCCACTGCTTGTCGAAGCTGTTGTCGGCATCGTCGTTGGCGTTGAAGGTGTAGCGGTCGGTGTTGAAAGTCTTGAGGCCGTTGGTGGTGGCGAGGTGGTTCTCGTTCCACGAGATAAAGCCAAGGTCGAGTACTGCCAACGACAGTTGCCAGTCGCGGGCGACGTCGTAGGTGGCGCCGAGGTCGAGAGCCATACCGAAGCCATTCACGTCGAACTTGTCAAGGTCCATGCCGTCGACGTAGCGGTGGCCGGTGCGCTTGTTCACCTTGGTCTTGTAGGTGAGGTTTTTGACGCTGCTGTTGAGCTCGGCGTCGGTGGTTATGCGCCAGTCGTCGACACCGAGGTCGAGGGTGGCGTAGCGGAAGTTAGCGTCGATGTTGCCGGCTCCGACAAGGAATTTGAGGGCGGCGCCGACACGCAGCTTTTTGCCGAAACTGCGGCTGTGGCCGAGGGCGATTTCGGCGTAGGCGGTGCCGAAGGCGCGGGTATTGCTGAGGTCGTAGCTGTTGTTTGCCACACCCTCTTTCAGCAGCGAGAAGAGCTGGCCGGGGAGCTGGGCGCCGACGCTGGCGCGGGCATTGATGGCCACGGTGTTGTAACCGCCCCATGCCTTGAAGCCTGCGGCGAGGACGGGGATTTTGATGTCGGCGCCGATGCGGTTTTTGTCACCGATGTTCTTCATCACCTCCTCGGCGCTGATGGCGGGGTTGAGGAAGGTGGTGGTCTGTCCGTTCACGTTATATATGACATCCTTGACGTGGAGAGTTCCCTGCATGCCCACGTTGAGGTTGCCGAGGGCGGGGATGGCGATGAAGTTCCTGCTGTTGTCGAGGGCCGGGTTCATCTGGAACCGGTAGGTGTAATCGTCGACAAAGTAGCCCGAGTTGGTGTTCTGGGCGGCTGCGCCGGCGCAGATGCCGGCGGCGGCAAGCACGGTGATATATCTGTTTAAATTCATTTTTGCGTAATTGATTTGTTTTTCAAAGGAGTTCAGTTTCAGTCGTCAAGGTCTTTGATGTAATAGCCGGTGACGCTTGCGCGGATGTTTGAGAGGGTGAATTTCATGCCGGGGCTGAGTGTCTGGCCGTCTTTTTCGGCGCGTGCCGTGGCCACGAAGCGTATGCCGTCGAGGCCACGGCCGGAGGGGATGACGCCGGAGGTCTGCACGTTGAGTGTGACGTTCTGAGCGTTTGCGGGGACGGTCGCTCCTTCGATGGTGACGGGTTTGCCGTCGGCTCCTTTAATCTGGTTGCCTTCAGTGTCGATAGGGTAACCGGTGAGCGCTACCGAGACGGGTATGTCGGTGCTGACGACGAACGAGACGTTGAGTTTCTCGATGGCGCAGTGGTCGA
>JBJFEE010000038.1:0-3870 GCA_051890455.1 Muribaculaceae bacterium | reverse complement strand
CGAAAACGGCCGCCTCAGCCGCGGCGACACTCTCGCCAAAGCTTTCGGATTATAAGCATACATACCAATGACAGACCAGCTCAACACCGAATTCTACGATACCGACGACTACCGGGTCGCCCTGAGCCTTGTGCCCGGCCTCAACCGCAAGTCGGTGTCGCAGCTGCTCGAGCGCTGTCATACCGAGAAGGACTTCATCCTCGGCGAAGACGCCTTTGTCCGCGACATCACGGGCTCGTCCAACCGGGCTCTCTCGCGTCAAAGCCGTCTCGGACATCTGCGCGACGGCGCCAGGGAACGCCAGTGGACCGACGACAACGACATAAAACGCCTTTTCTGCCTCGACGATGACTTCCCGCAACGTCTGGCCCAGTGCGATGACGGGCCGGTAATACTGTACAAACTCGGCAAGTGCGACCTCGACGCCGCGCACATGGTGGCCATCGTAGGCACACGCCATGCCGACACATACGGGGTTGAGTTCACACGCCGACTTGTCGAGGACCTCGGTAATAAGGTCGATGACCTCGTCATCGTCAGCGGCCTGGCATACGGCATCGACGTCGCTGCCCACCGTGCCGCCCTCGCGGGCGACATCCGCACCGTCGCCGTCACCGCCAACCCGCTCAACACGGTCTATCCCGCCGAGCACCGCGGCACGGCATCGCAGATAATACGCAAAGGCGGTGCAATGATAACCGAATACGCCACCTGCACGACCGTCCACCGCGGCAACTTCCTGGCCCGCAACCGCATCATCGCCGGTCTCTGCGACGTGACGGTGGTGGTGGAGAGCGGCATCCGTGGCGGCGCGATGTCGACGGCACGCATCGCCGCTGCCTACGACCGCGAGGTGATGGCCGTCCCGGGTCGCGTCAACGACGAGTACAGCGAGGGCACAAACCGACTCATCGCCAACACGACGGCGCGACTGATTACCTGCGCCGACGACCTCATCGACATCATGGGCTGGCCCGTGCGCGAGACGGAAGGCCGGCAGCGCTCGCTCTTCGTCGAGCTAAGCGCCGAGGCCAAGAGCGTCACAGACCTGATAAAGGAACATCCCGAGCTGACGGTCAACGACATATGCGCACGCCTCGGCATCCCCTACCCGCGTCTGGCCGACATCCTCTTCCAGCTCGAGATGGACAACGTGATTACGGCAATCCCCGGCAACCGTTTCGCATACATAGAGATGTAGTAAAACTTAATTCTGACCCTAAACGTTTGTTGAATATTAGACCAAAAGAAATACTGACATAAAAACCCATTAATATTTACCATGGCAAAGATTATCCCCCCCTCCGAATTCATCATCAACCCCGACGGTTCGTGCTTCCACCTCCACATCAAGCCCGAACAGCTCACCGACAACATCATCCTCGTCGGCGACCCCGCACGCGTCAACATGGTAGCCGAGTTCTTCGACACCAAGACCTTCGAGGTCAGCTCGCGTGAGTTCCACACCATCGGCGGCACATACAAGGGCAAGCCCATCATGTGCCTCAGCCACGGCATCGGCCCGGACAACATCGACATCGTCATCAACGAGCTCGACGCCCTCGCCAACGTCGACTTCGCCACCCGCGAGGTCAAGCCCGAGCACCGCACGCTCACCATGGTGCGCATCGGCACCAGCGGCGCCCTCCAGCCCGAGCTGTCGCTGGGCACACCCGTCATCGCCAACCACTCCATCGGCTTCGACGGCGTCCTCAACTACTATGCCGGCCGCAACGAGGTCTGCAATCTCGACTTTGAAAAGAAATTCACCGAGCACACCGACTGGAACCGTCTATGGGCAGCCCCCTATGTCGTCGAGGCTGACGAGGAGCTGGTAAACCGCATCGGTGGCGACGACATGGTACGCGGCATCACCATCTCGGCCGTCGGCTTCTACGGTCCCCAGGGCCGCGAGGTTCGTCTGCCGCTGGCCAACCCCAATCTCAACCGCACCATCGAGGAATTCGACTATAACGGCAAAAAAGTCACCAACTACGAGATGGAGTCGGCTCCCCTCGCCGGCCTCGGCCGCCTCATGGGCCACAAGTGCATGACTGTCTGCTGCATCATCGCCAACCGCTTCAACAACGACGCCAACCCCAACTACAAAGGCGGCGTCCGCGACATCGTCCGCACCGTCCTCGAGCGCCTCTAATCTGCACCGTCAGGGCATTCACTGTTAATAATACCAAATTAAACGCCATTACGGCCTGCCGCCTGAACATCTCACGCCGGCAGGCCGTTTTACTGCAAATAAGTCAAACCCAAACAACAAAAAATACTATGAGCACCACAACTGAAACTGTAAAATGCAAATGCGCCTGCGCAAAAGACAAGGCTGCAGAAAAGATCAACGAAATCAAGGACAACCTGAGCAAGAAAGGCTTCAACAAGGAAAACTTCAAGGAAGAAAAGGAAAAGGTAGCCGACAAGCTCAAGGACATCACCGAGCAGGGTCTCGAATACAGTGCCAAAGCCGCCGACTTCATATCCTCGAAGGCCCGTGCAGCTTCCGAGAACCTCAAGAAATAAGGATTTTCAGGTTCGTCATAATACACGACAGGGGCTGTGTCAGTTTTGCCATTGACACAGCCCCTGCCGTCGTTTTCAATCGTTTATTGCTGTCTGCCTATCATTGACGCCAGTTTGGCCATATCGATTTTGCCGTTGAGGACTACGATATTGACCTCCGATTTCTTTTCGAGATTGTAGACTATCAGGGTGCCAGCCTCTGGATTGTCCGCTGACGGTATAAGGAGGATTTTGTTCACGTCGCTGTCATCCTCGTTGTAGACCAGCTCCTCGGCCTTGCTTTCCTGCAGAACCTTGTCGAAAGCCTGGGCGGCGCTCTCGACGAGTTTGGCGTTCTCGCAATTATAAATCTCTATCGACTTTACTTCCTTCATCAGCTGGTTGCCGATTTTATCACCCGTGTCGATATTTCCGGCCACTTTCATCATTGCCGGGCCGATGAACAGTCGGTTTACGTCCGCGCCGGTGGGCAGAGTGCTGAGATAGCGCGACTGACTGCATGCCACAAGGGGCAAAAGCGTGCATAAAAGCAAAAGTAATCTGGTTTTCATAATCTTATCCGGTTAAAATGTTGTTGATTTTGCAATTTC
Organism: Muribaculaceae bacterium; assembly: GCA_051890455.1. Classification (GTDB taxonomy): domain Bacteria; phylum Bacteroidota; class Bacteroidia; order Bacteroidales; family Muribaculaceae; genus CAG-873. Next base: position 748 of record JBJFEE010000038.1, on the reverse strand, counting down.
TATAGCTTCAATGGCTGTCTCGCGCAATGACAGGCGGGCCTCTTCAATGGCGACACTCGACTCGGAGAAGAGCCTTGAGTTGTGTCTGTTGACATACTGCATCACACGGATTATGGTCTCCGTATCAGTGATTTCAGTAAAGCCCTCGGGCACCTCGCTTTTCGTTTCCACAGGCTTGGTGACAGGCGTTTTTGTCACGGCGGGCTTAGCCTCCGGTTTCGCTACAGAAACAGCCTCGCCCACAGACTCCTCAGCCGCATATTCCGTAACGGTCTTGGTCTGACTGACCTCAGCCACCGCTTTTGCGGGCAGAGTCGCCGCATCACCCGGAGTATCAAGGGTCGACGTTGTCAGTTTCAGCCCGGCGCCGACGGCAAAGACAACTACCGCAGCCGAAGCTACTGCTGCTGACCATATTGTCACGCGGTGCCACAGCCGGTGGCGGCGTTTCTCGGCTTTTGCCGCAGCGTCGATTTCTGCTGTCAGGGTCGTGTCGGGGCATTGCTGCGACAGTTCGCCCATGTAGCGGAACACTTCGGCCTCGACCCTGAGGTCATCGGGCAGCTCCACGGCGTCAACCTCGGCGAAAAACCGCACCAGTTGTGCCTGCTGGACGGGGCCGGTGAGACCGTCGTACCACATCGCGACAAGGCGGCGTATTTCGTTATATTTGTCTTCGCTCATAGTGTCTGATGTTTTAAAAGTATGGTTTTGCGTAATTCCTTTCGGGTTCGCGACAGGTATTGCC
>JBJFEE010000037.1:0-25340 GCA_051890455.1 Muribaculaceae bacterium | reverse complement strand
AACAAGCCCGTGATGGGTCAATCGGGGGTTCTTTGTAAAGTTACAAAATATCTATAACTCTGGCAAACAGTTAGTTGTATATTTTCTGAATGTCCCTAAATTAAAATATATTATGTCCTAAAAATCAGCTATGCTTTATTATACATGTATATTATCTTGGACACTCGTGGACTCGAACCACATTCTCAGGATTCTTCTCTAGCGAAGCGCTAAAACGATGATTCAATCCTTCCCAAACGCCATATCTGCCAAGTGTCCATTGAAGCGGAAACAGAAAGATTCTTCGCAAGCGAAGCGCTAAAGCGATGACGAACTTTCGGAGCCTTTTGGAGGCTCGGCCCCTTAGCAGAGGGCTGGTTTCTTTCTTCGAAAGCGGCAAGCCGATAAAGACCGCTCACCCATGCTTCCTTTCGTTTGACACTGCAAAGTTAGAAAGGCCGGATGAAGCCTATCTGCGTACCACAAAATATTTTAAAATTATTATATTTCCGTCAGTTTAATTCTGTCGACTGTCCTCCTTAGAGGCGGTTTTGCGAAGTGTACTGAGCAAAACCGTCCCGACCGGGGAGTGGGACGGTTTGTTGGTCAGTCGATGTCGGTGCCGATGAAGTGTTCATCATCTATCAGCGTATAATAGTAGCCGTTGCCACAGCCTCGATACTCCTTGCTGAAACCGGCTGCAATATCCCCCTTGCGATAATAGTTGTCGTCTTTCTCGGCTATCTTTATCCAAAGAGTGCCGTCATAGCCCCGGAAGTCGAAACGGCAGGATGTGTAATCCTTTCGTTCCATTAAAGACCGTCGGAACTCGTCCACAACCCAAGGCGCGAATTTGCCGATGGCTTCAAGGGAGATGATTTCGCCGTCGATACGCGTTCCGGTGGTCAGGCCGTTTTCATAGCAGTCCTTCTCGGGGTCGGCAGAAAGACACTTGCGGATAAAAGCAGAGGGGAAGGTGGCTTTCAGTGCATATTTCCTAAACTTGTCAACGATGTTCCGCTCTTTCGGTGCAGCCGGTGACAGGGTCTGCCAGTCCGCCACAATGTTGACACCGACGGGATAGCCACGCTTTCTCGAACGCGGTGCGAACTCGCACAAGTTTTCTCCGTCTGAAACGAACATACGCTTGCGCTCAACGCCGTTTGCAGTCTTGATGTCATAATGGCCCGATTTACCTTTAACGATTGATATTGCTTCTTGATATTCCATAGAAGGTTGAGATTTGTGGCCGCTCCGTCCGTTTGGATCGGAGCGACCGGATTAGTGATTACATTATCATTACCGAGCAGTCTATAACGTCACTGCCGGGACCGAAAGCGGGGAAATGTGTAAAGTATGGGAAGCAGTTTCCCTCTTCATCTGAAGCCGGAGATACCGAAACGACATTGTTGCGTTCCCACCATTCGTCGACGATGGCCTTGTCATCATCAGTCATGCCGGAGTAATCGCCGTTCACCAAGTAGCAGGCGGCCCATACGGGTATCTTCTCGAGAGTAAATTCCATAGTGTCCAGTATTAAATGTGATAACCTAAGATAGCGCCGATGTAGAGTTTCGCACCGGCTTCAAGTCGGTCAATCATCAGCATTAAATCGCGCGAACGCTCGGCTGTACCGTAGCCACCATTTGCCTCGGTGACAAAATATGAGGCACAATCAAGAGGGTTGACGATAGCTTTTTGCAGTTGATAAGAGGGGCCAATCCACTCCATGATGTTTTCCTCGTTGATGTCTGCGGTCTTGGTGCGGAGAAGCTCGAGATACGATTTTCTCCATTCTGCAAAGCCGCCCTGATAGACAAGGGCCTCGCCATCAGGCGCGATTGTGAACATACCTTTGGGAAGCACATTCTCCGCAAGATTTTGGATACGTTCGCGGCGTTCCTCTTTCTTGGTGTCATAGAGATAGTCGAAGCCAGCCATTTCGCCCTCCGATACAGAGTCCTCGTTGATGTAGTCATCGCGGTCGACGCGTTTGTTACTGATTTGATAGATAGTACCGTGCATAGTTCTTAAAGTTTGAGAGTTCCTAATCATTCTCCCTTTTGTGAAGCTCTTTGAGCTTCCTGGTCGGGAGAACCGTTTTCTGTGCAGGTTAACACTGCGGCCATAAGGGGGTAAAAGGCAAGTGTGAAGTCAGAGGGCGCGGACGGAATACCCAATTTTTATAGGCACGATGAAAAATTGCGGAAGGCTGCCGTCAAGCCCTCCGACGGAAAGCGCCATCGCCACTTGACGCCGCCCCCGGCCGCAGTACCTTTGCACATTAAAACGCCTCCGACCACGAAGCCCAAAGCCATCAAAGAAGAACTCAAATCACATCCTCTGCCAATCAAGTCTCCAACGACAGCCAACAGCGCGAGTGACATTGAAGAGTAGCCGGAGGCGGAACCTCAATGTCATTGGCGTTGTGGGCGTAATAGCGGAAGCACACACGTCTCCCAACCCTTTCGGCTTTGCTTTACTCGGTGTCGGGACACGGAGTATAGTCAGCCGACAAGTCTTATGAGACAGGCACACAGGCTCCCGGCGCCACATGAAATATGGCTCGTCGGGAGCATGTGCCGTTATTGCGTGCCATAGTTTTCATGGTTGTCGGCTCGTTCAGTCATAAGTGTAACCTATGACTGTAAAGAACCGGGATAGCCAACGTTTCAGGCAAGACTCCATAGACAGCCAACAGCGCGAGTGACATTGAAGAGTAGCCGAAGGCGGAACCTCAATGTCACTGGCGTTGTCGGCGTAATAGAGTATGAACACAAGTCTCCAACCCTTTCGGCTTTGCTTTACTCGGTGTTGCGACACGGAGTATAGCCAGCCGGCGAGTTTCCAAGGACCACAGGTTATTTACTGGATGTTTCTGTTATCCTCCGACTTGACCTTGTAATCGAAAAAATTTTGTAATTTTGCGGCAGATATCAAGACACTACATTCGAGTATCAAGTCACAACATTTGAGGAAAAATGCCGGTTTGTGAAAAATCGGCATTTTTATTTGACTGGCAAGCAGGTGCTATATCCAAAAGAAAATCCCGATGCTCGCGCACAGGGATTTTCAGGTAGAAATGACCTAAATACTCATGAACTGAAAAAGTTGGGATTATTATCGGATACGTGTTGATTCGGTTGAATTGGATCGGATTATGTAATCGCGTATGGCGGTCTGGGGACCGGTGTCTCGTAAATTTTCATAGGAAAGGTGGGAGAGTGAAGGTATAAGCTGTATGTCGGGATATAACGCCGAGTTGTCGGCGATATGGTCGTATACCATCTGTGAAGAGCCGCGTAGCTCAATCTTACTGGCCAGAGGGAAACTGTCAAGGAACTGACCCATCATCCGGGGCAACGCTGTAATTGCGAGCTCTCCATGAGGCGAAAGCCAGTGACGGGATAGCTCCCGGATATCATATTTGCGTGCACGGCCATTCAGATAGTAACGACACCTGATTTCAAAAGTCCGTTGAATCTGGATGTCCGCGACAACCTCTAGAGTCGAGAACCAGGCCTTTACAACGCCCCTCATAGACCTCCAGACATCAGATTCGACAATTCTGACATGACGACCGCACTCAAGACACATCACATTACGTTCGGTACCCGAATACACCATTGCATTACCGCACATGGCGCAGACGGTCACGTTATTCTTGCGTCTCACCGCCGGATGACGCAACGCATACTCCTTTGCCCAGGCTATCACTTCCTCCGGCAACGGCTTGATGGTCTTGTTCAGTTCGACTATTCTTTTCTGATACGATGACTTAGGTTTCATTGGGGTAGATTAGTGCTGTCCCGACCCATGGCAATGTGCCGGGACAGCCGGACTAGATGAGTAGACAGCGGTTATAAGAGCGGTATTTCAAAAGAGTTCACGACACAGGTAGCGTCCTTGTCGAGAAAGAACCAGTATTCGGAACGATAAGGCTTCCCGCTTTCAGAGAGAGCCTCATATTCTATCTTGACCTTCCATCCGTTGAAAGGCTTCTTCTCCTTATCGTCTGAGTCGCCGAACCGGGCGAGGTTGCGGAGGATAGTCGCCGCCGACATCTGACGTTCCATCAGCTCGGTGACAGCCTTGTCCTCGAAGTCAATCGACTCCATATTGTCGGTCTCCTCCATGACCTTGCGGCTGATTTGGAGCATCGCCATGGCAATGTTCGACTGCTCGTCCTGAGAGAGATAGTCTCGGCCGAACACACTGTCAGGCTGGCTCACCGCCTTGATTTTGACAGACTCCGGACGGTCGACACATGCCAGCAGCGACTTCTCGGCCACGGCCTTGGCCTTTTCCTTGGGGTTGTTTCCGCATCCGACGACAAAGAAGATGCCGCCCCAGATAATGACACTGCCTGCCAGCAGCATCACAAGCTTTGTACCCGGTCTCATATCTTTACTATCTGAAGTTTGTCGGGCGAGAGGCCGAGACGTTTGCGATAAACCGAGCCGTCCTCGCGGAACATCTCCACTTCGGACGAGGTGATGTCTTTCTCGCATATCTCCTGCGCTTCGGAAAGTGTAAGCTGGTGCCCGCCGATATTGCGCCATATAGAGAAAGTGCACGGAGCGGTGGGATGATGGAAGTTCGAGCAGTTGAACGCCCGGCTGCCCACGCGGATGTCACCTCCGCAGTGCGGACACTTGCCGATCACCGACTGCATGTTGACGCTCCCGTCGTCACCCAGTTCAAGGACCGTGGGGAAGGTCTTGCCTTCCTTCGTGGCGAAGCCGTCAAGCATAATGCGTCGGTTAGAGAGAAATTCGGCAATCTCCCCATCCGACATCTTGCGGTTGCCGAGGATGCCGTTTATGTTCAGACAGCAGGACGGATTTTCGCCGATGTTGTTCTCGCACCGGTAGCCCTTGCATGTCTTCACCACGTTGCCGCCGCACAAAGGGCAGCGGCCAATAATTTTCTTTTCTGTTTCCATTATGATATAAAGTGTTTTTTTGACAAGTTTCTATCTTACGAGACGGACCGTATTCCAATCGAAAATCAGTCCGTTGACGATATTCTTGCCCGACATAATCGAGGCCCATCCTTCCGGGTCCAGAGAGAACCAGAGGTCCCTCCACGACAGGGTGCGTATCTGCCAGGCGAGGATAAAGAGGTCGGTGTTGATGGCCTCCAGCCTCGAGACAACCTCGTTGGCGATGTAGTATCGTTCGGCCGAGCTGAGAAGATTGACCTTATGCTGCTCGGTCTTCCCCTGCATATTCATCACATCGTAAGAACCCGAAGTGACAAGCTGCTTCATAAAGGGATAGAGAGCCGCCATCTGAGAGGCCGCGTCGGTAATCTCGTCCGAGACAAGGGCGGCGATGGCAGTACCGACAAGATTGCCCTGCACCGACCGGCGCACCAGGTCGCAGTTCTGAGGGATCTCCTTGGCCACAAGCTCGGTGGCACGCTTTATCTGATACAGATTCTGCATCGCCCCCTGGGCGTTGGAGAGATATTCAAGCATCTTGTTCTCGACTTTGTGGACGCGGTCAAGCGCCACTGTCACCGCAGTCTCAGCCGCTATGATTTTCTCCTGGGTCGACTTCCTGTTCTTGTGGATATTTTTCAGCTCCTCCGTCTGGAGGATGACCGTGGCCGTCAGAGCCGGGTCGGTCTGCTGGGCCATTGAGGGCAAGCCATTCAGCAAGCAGCTCAGAGATATGGCGAGGACAGCCACGCCTTTTTTCATATTCGGGCATATCATAAATTATAGTTTTAATGATGATTTACGTTGTTCGGCGAGACCGACGTCCCGGTCGCTTTTGTTCGGGCTGATAATCGGCTCCATAGGCTTGTTCATCAGACAGTCGTTCCAGTCCTTGAAAGCCTTGGGTGGTGTCCATTGCCCCATCTTGTAGCGGATGGACAGGCTTGAGCTGACCTGCGGCATTATCGCCCGGTCTGTGTCGATCTCAATGAACTTTCCCTTGGCTTTCACTTTCAGACCGTTGTCCGTCCTGGTTATTTTGAGAGGGATGTTCTCCAACAAAGCCATCATGCGAAGCCCATAGATACGTCCGGCCAGGTCGTTGTCGAAGCAGTCGAATGCCCTCGCATTGGGGAACCGTTCCATGACTCCGGTAATCTGTTTGTCAGAGAAAGTACCTCCGAGGGAAACGAGAGCTATGTTGTCGCATAGCCGCGCACGGTTCATCTGGTAGAAGGCTATGGCGTCAAACGCCGACTCACAGAAGAATACCGACTTAACAAGGCCGTTGTTGCCTCCCGACAGGTCAGCGACCCAGGCGGCGGACGACGAGTTGGTACCTGCCGCTTTCGACTTGTAGCCGCCCATGCCGCGTATCTCGTAGCCCCTGACCGAGGAGTCGCAGGCCTCGGTATAAGGGAAGCCGATGTTGTAGCCGTCGAAATTCTCATTCTTCGTATCGCGGATAAGTGATATGAAGGGCGCGAGGCTTCTTACCGTTTCATCGGCGATGCCTCGCTGAGAGAAAAGTTTGGGTATACGCTCCGGATCTATCGGCTTCACCTCATACCTCGACTTGTCGAAGACATGACTGGTTCGGGCCGAATTGACGTATTCACGGTCCTCACGATACTCCGGCTCGGGCATATTGGCGAAGCGTGCAAGCACCTTGGCAATCTTCTGCCATTCATCCTTGCCGGAGACAACGAATGAATCAAGGTTCTCGCGTATCAGCGTCACCACGTCGCCCTTGCTGCCGTCACGACGGAAGAAGGTCTGAGCGGCCTTGTTGCGATGATTGCTCACGATGATGGTGTCTCGCTTGTTGGCGCCGTCACCGAGTATAAGCTCGATGTATCTGCCCACCCCTGCCTTGCGGTCGAGGCGGTAACCGAGAGAATAGGCAACGTCATCGATGCCGACACGCGATTTCAGATCCTTGAAATTTACCATGTAATCAGCCATGCTGCGGTTGGATTAGATTGGATTAGAATAGATTTGATTGGATTATGGTAGGTTGGGTTGTTGTTGGTTAGATTCGTATTGATTTTGATTTTTCGACAGACTTGCCTATGCCGGCAATCTCCGGTTCATAGTGCTTTCGGGCGGTCATGTTCAGGAAAGCTTCCTTGTCTTTCACGTCCGTAAGCTGGAAGTAAGTCCGGGCCGTTGTCTTCTCGATAGGCTTGATGCCGAGGTCGACGCCGCCGTAGGAAGCGCGGATGGCATAGTCTCCCGAGCGGGTCTTGAAGATGGCCGCGTTCTTGAATGGCACCTCTTCGTTGGGGTCTGCCGGGAGAAGCGGGTCGTTCTTGGCCAGATACGGCTGTTCACCCAGGGCGAGGCGCTGCTTGTCCACGTGGTCGAGGATAAGGTCGGAGGCTCTGTTGACATCGGCCATGACGGAGACTATGAACTTCGGCTCCTGTTTGAGTACACCGATCCATGAGTCCAGATAAGCGGCGGAGTTGTCGGTTATTTTGGAGTCAAAGCCCATGGAATGGCTTATCATCGCCGCCGTAAGCTCGGCTACCAACTCTTCCTTGGCGTACTTGGGGTCTCCGAACCTGCCTCCTATCTCGCGGTTGAGTCGTTCGGGCGTCATGGTCGAGTGGGTCATCTCGTGGAGCATTGTGGAATAAAATTCCATACCGCCACGATAAACCTCATCGGGAGAGGTGCCAGTGTTGAACTGGGCTTTCATGGGGAGCACCACGACGTCACGCGAGGGAGAATAGTAGGCTCCGTTCTCGCGCCGGTCGGCCTGTATGGGGCACAGCCAGCTCTGCTGCTGTATCATGCGGTCGAGGGCGGTATGGGCATACATGCCCTGTGTATCACGCAACTCCGGCACTTTGAACTTGTCAAGGAGCTTTTGTACACGCTCAGGCTGAACCTCGCGAAGATTGGTCTGGTCGATGTTGAAGACGGGGAAGGCCTTGACAAAGGGTATGACATCGAGGTTCTTGCGTTCCTCTTTGGTCATGGCCCGGTATTCGTCGGAACTTATCTTCTTGCCGTCCTTGTCTTTGACCATCATGTCCCAGTAGACCACGGGGAAAGCCTTCTCTCCGCTCAATACATGGGCATTGAGATTATGGGCCTGCTTGAAAGTCAGGTAGACGGGCAGTTCATAGCCCTTGGCGGCAGTCTGGAGCTGGAGGAAGAAGGAGTTGGAGCCGGAATAGTTGCGGCCGCCAACGTTCTGGGGAAGGCCGGAATGACCTGAGCCGCCTATCCAGCCCTGTTTCCAGTCGGAGGCCTTCATCTGCTCCATTCGCGCTATCATCATCTCGGCGAAACGGTCGAGCGCGAGCTGGCCCGCGCCCGCCGTTCCGTTGGATGAATTGGTATTAAAGCCAGATGCCATAGCTTTCGTCGTCGATGGTCTGACGGTCCATCATTTCGATATCCGTCTGCTCGAGGTAGAACTCGGCGGAGTCATCGCTGGGATCTGTGCCATGCTCGCGGCACCAGCGGTGATAGTCGTCCGCGCTGTCGCCTTGCATTACGAACTGGAGATTACCGATGCGGCCCTTCTGAAGAAGCTGTACAAGCTCCTCGTGTTTCATTGCTGACATATTCTTATTCTTTTGTTGTTACTGGTTGTTCGTTACTGTTGCCTTTTCCGGGATTAATGTTTGTCGATACGGATGGTTGTGCCGGCTCACATCTTCATCGAGTCCGATTTCTCCATCTTCACCGTCGGTTTGTTGAGGATGGCGGTGATATCGTTGTTGAGATACTTCGCGGCGATCTGCTCGCGTGTGGCGGTCTTGGTCTTGAAGAGCGAGTAACCGTCGTCGAAGGAGATTTCCTTTTTTTCGGTACGGCCTTGTTCGCCGAGGTTCATCGACACTTTCCATTTGCCGTCGGCGCGGTCTTTGGCGACGCGTACGCCGGAGGCGTCGGCTCCTTCGGGGAGTTTGAACTGAGAGTAGTGCGACGACAGGTGCAGGCGTTCGCCGAAGTTCTTCTCCACCAGCTGGCCGGGAGTGCGGACACGGTCGAAGTAGGCGTTCAGTTCCTCGCGGGGTGCCACCGCCGACATCTTCTTTCCGCTGACCTCGGCATAGAACTTGTATTTGCCGAAATCGGGACGCTGCTCGTCCTTTTCCTTGTAGACATTGAATTTGTCGACGGTGAGCTGGCTCTCGGGCCCATTGATGACGTTGGGCGTCTTGTAGGCGACTTCGGGGACTTTCTCCATCAGCTTGGTGGGGTAATAACGTTCCATAAGCTGCGGTACCGTCATCTCTTTCTTCTGATAAGCGGACAGGTCGGCCGGGTCCATCTTCTGGGGTTTGAGCTGCTCGCCGTTGATTTTGGCGGTGAAGTACCAGTCCTCGGGATTGGTCTTGCTCTGGAAGGCGTGTCCATGGGTGACTTTGTCGCCGTTGACCGTCACCATCTGGGGCTCGCGGGGCTTGCGCTCCTGCAGTGCCTCGGTTTTCTGTTCCGACTTGACGTCGGTCTTAGCCTCGGCCTTGACATCGACCTTGGTCTCGGCCTTGACATCGGCTTTGGCCTTGGGCTGCTCCTGTACGGGAGCTTCTTCTTTTTTCTTCTTAGGCATAATTGAATCTTTAAGTTGTGTGTTTTCGGTTTGGGAGGGTTTGTCCTCCTTTTGAGTTTTCGTTGGGGTGTCTTTCTCGATCTTTTTCTGCTTCGGAGCCTCAATCTGCTCGCAGATTGCGACGCGCATACCGGCTCTTACGAGCTTCGGCAGGTAGGTGTCGAGTGCGTGGTGCGGAAAACCGGCGATCTTTGTCTCCTGTCCGCCGACAGCTCGGGTGGCCGTGGTGAGACCGAGTATTTGGCTCGCCCTTACCGCGTCATGGCGGTATGTCTCGTAGAAGTCTCCGGCTCGGAACAGGAGTATGGCGTCGGGATGCTTCGCTTTCATCCGGTCGAACTGCTCCAGAATGTCGGGGGTATTGGATACTTTTGCGGATTTCATATCTTGTGATTTTCTCTTTTCTTCCTCGATGCGATGTGTGTTTATCATATCCACGGTGTCCTTGGCAAACGCTATGAACGGCTCTATGCCGTCATAACCGGGAAAGTGTAGGATTCTGGCTTCCACCTTGTTTATCCAGTCCTGAATATTTCCGGACCGGGCCATATAGTCGCCGGACAACAATGTGGATTTGTTTTCGAGTTTGCCGGTAAGCGGGTTATAGAAGGATTTACCTCCAATGACTTTTCTCGCCTCGTTTTCATCGACTCTGAAAAGGTCTGTTATGAGACCGAGGTCTGCTTCTGAAAGCTTGTCCATGATTACATTTTCAAGCCTCCGGCGCTGCGTTCGACTTTCTTTGTGGGGTCAAATTTGATGGCGCGTTCGGTGGACTGTTTGTCTACGACTTTCTGGTACTCCCAGCGGTTCTTGTCGGTCATCACCAGACCGATGAACTCGGGATGCTGCTCGTCGTAGCGGAGTCTCTGCTGGCGTTCCCATTCCTTCATGTCGCCGTTGACGACCTTGAAGCCCTGGGGTTCCTTGAGGTCGATGCCGACCGATACCTTTTCTCCGCCTACATTCAGTTCCACCGGCTTTCCCTCTCGTACCTGCTGTTTCTGCTGGGTTCCGAGTTCGATGTCGTTCACCTTTTCCATGTCCTTGAGCTTCCGCTCAATCTTGATGTCGGTGACGCGTTTGTGGATGACGGACTTGGTCTCGGGGTCGAGCTGGAGATACTGCTGTGTCTTCTCTCCATTTATGTCGATGGCTTTCCGGATCACATCGCCACGGCGCAGACGCTCGGCTTCCTGCTCGGTCAGTCGGAGGATGGAGTTCCGCTCAACTTCAAGCTGCGCCTTGACAGGATAAGCGATAAGGGCCGGTTCGCCGTTTTTGCCCTCTATCATCTGGAGTTTGAGCGGCAACGTGATCACGTCACCATTTCGGGCATTTATGGACACCTGCATGAGCGGCGTCACTTCACCGGAAACGAGCTTCTGCTTTACCTCCTGCGGTAATTTGTCGGCTTTCTCCCGGTCAATGCCCAGCAATGCCAGTTTTTCATACGGCATTGCCTCGGGTTGATTTTTGTTGTCTAATTTCATTTGTGTGTGGTTTGTCTTATAATTTTGCGGAGTAAAACCGCCTTGAACACCGCAAAATTATCCTTACCACTATGTTCAAAAAGAAATGCACAACACAATTCTGATTACGCTTTTGACGATGCTGACGGCGGTTCCTGCATCGGCTCAGTTCTATACAATTACAAAAGACACACCATTAGCGGTTGAAAAAACGGCAGTTACAAAACACGGAGCAGACTCATGCAGCTCTTCCGCAACCGATACCGCCGTAAAAACAGGCGGCAAAACAGCGCAAGCGAAGGATGAAAAACCCCGCTCCAATACGCTAAAAACCAGAAAATGTGACGATAAGGCGTCCCCGGCAGATAAGCCCGTCAGACTTCACATAGACAAGATAACTCCCTCCGATAAACCTACTGAAACACGCCTCTCGGCCAAGACCTGCTACGCCCTTCCTGAGCTGACCATTCCCAACTTGCTCGCCGAAATCAAGAAGAACGGCATCAAATATCCAAAAATCGTACTTGCCCAGGCCATCCTCGAAACGGGCTGGTTCAAGTCATCGGTCTGCCGCAACAAGCACAACCTCTTTGGCCTGACCAACCCCCGCACCAAAACCTACTACGAGTTCAACCACTGGACCGAATCCGTCAAAGCCTATTACGACAAGGTCCAGCGACGCTACGTCGGCGGCAACTATCTGTTATGGCTCGACAAAATCGGCTACGCCGAAGAAAAAACCTACATCCGTGCAATAATCCGTGTATTGAAACAATTGTAGATAGTTTGGCAACATTTTTTATAATTTTGTAATATGTTACAAGCTGTACTACATAAAAAGTTAAAAGCGTCCTTTACTGATCCTACCTTTAGTCCGTCAGAAGATACACTTACGTCTTCAGTGGTGGGTTTATTGCAATATCTTCCGCCAGATATATTCAATAAAATTCTTAAAGAATCTTGTGGAATTAACAGCTCCTTCCCCAATGATTTAGGATATATTGATTATATCGGCTTTTGGGAACATTGGGATGCCACTGACACTTCAAATGCAAGGATAGTAGAACCTGATGTCATTATAAGCACTAATAAATATCAAATTATTTTAGAAGCTAAGAAAAGTGATGAATCAGGGCAATATCATGAACAATGGAGGAACGAGATTAAAGCATTTCTAAATACTCACGAGTTGGATAATAGGAATGTGTTTCTCTTGGCTCTTGGAGGAAATATCTCACTCGAACTCAATAAGGTGACGATTGATGACATCTCATATCCGATATATAAAGCGAGTTGGTTTAACATTCTAAATTCAGTATCAAAGCTGATGAATGAGCCTTTACCCAATCATGTCAAAAGAATTTTGTCAGACATGGTGGACGCGTTTGAAATTCATGGTTTCTTTAATCTCGAATGGTTGGATTCAATAGAAACAGGTGGATTAAATACAAGTTCGATAGCTGTATTGTCTCATAGAAACTCTTTTGATAAATATTATAAACCAAACAAACCACTTTTAACTAATAGCAAGAATATATGGCAAATATAGAATCCATTAAGGATGCATTGTGTGACGTAAGAAAGGCTCACAGAATCATTTACGCCTATCAGAAAAGAATGATGGGGATTGTAAGATTTATTGGAAAGAAATTGGATTTCCCAGTATGTGTAGGGTATAAATGGTTCTCTAATGAAGCATCAAAGAAAATATCCAGTAGTACATGGGCATGGGATTTTATATATAGTTATCTCTTTGAATACTATTTAGGAGTAAAGAAAAGTCCTGATGGAGCAATGGATTATGCTCTAAGTGTGGTTCAATATTCTGACACAGGATTTTTTGAAAGCCTCCAGAGTACACGAACCAATCTTAATTCGTTTTCAACAGAAGAAGAATCGGGCTCGAAGTTTTTGTTTATAATTGAAGCAAAACCCCAAGCCAGTCCCTGGTGGTGGGATACTGAAGCAATAATTAACAGTAAAGAATTTGCCTCATGTAAACATACTTCTTCAATAAGACATGAGGGAGACAGCATTATTGGTCTTTATTCAGTCCCTATCGAATTGTTTATGGATGAGGATTCGGCTATATCTGTATTAACTGATTTTTGTTCATTCTGTCATGAAAATAAAATAGCGGACTTATTGCTACACTAAAATACGATTATGCTGATAGTCCACAAGTGAATCGGATAGAAGGCGTAGAAGCTGTATTTGGCGACTGCGCCTTTTATGGGTCCGCGGGTGCCGTCGTAGAGGAAGACGGTTATTGAGGCGAGGATGGCGCCGAGGGTGCCGTAGTGAAGCATCAGGGGTAGCGTGAAGATAATCTGGAGGATAGCTTGTGAGGGGAAGGAGATGCTGTTTCTGCGCAGACACGGCTCGATGGTCTGACGGCGGAGCATGTAGAACAGGACTATCATCAATATGCCTCGCCAGTCGTAGTCGATGCCTGTCCACCAAGCGAGAGCGCATAGCAATAAGATGGAGAGGAAGCAGAGAGGGCCGTGTTCACAGAGACGGTCGAAGACGGCCAGGGCAATGACTCCCAAGGTGAGGGTGAACATCACGTTGTGCGTGCCGTCAGCGCCATTCAAAAGGGACCATGGTATTTCACTTATAGCGGCAAATCCGAGTAAGGTCAGGAAGTATCGGGTACGGTTTCTTGTATTGGCGAACCCTTCTGCAATCAGAAAGGCGAATACCGGGAAGGCTATACGTCCGAAACAACGCATGGCTTCATATAAAGGTGTGCCATGATCCATCAGGAAATAGGCACAATGGTCTGCCACCATCGAGAGGACGGCAATAATTTTCAGTGCGCTCCCGCTCAGTCTGAGCGAGAGAGGCACTGAAAAGGATTTGTTGATAGACATGGGGCTCATGTTTGATTATGCTTTTCCGGCAAGTACACGGATTATTTCATCAACCTCTTGATTGACGCGTTTGAAGTTTCGGTTGAGCATGATTTCCTTCTCGCGCTCGTCCCGGAACTCATAAATTTTGGGCAGGTCTACATAGTGGGACTCCTCATCCTTTATCTTCTTCATGTTGAAGTTGGTCTTGCAGAAATACTTGGTGGTTTTGAATTCATCCGACTGCTCGATGTCGAAGCGGTTAAGCATCTTCTCATCGGTAGCGGTGAAGTCGCGGGCAGCCTGACCTGCAAGCCAACCGGTCGCCATATCAGCAATCTTTGCCGCCGGAACAAGATAATCCAGTTTCTCGGATATCGAGGTCGATACCTTGGAGTCGTTGATGGTGATGGATGTCGATGTCTGCTTGGCCTTGCCGAACACATCGTTCTGCGCCCATTCGAGAGTTTCCTTGTTACGCGCGGCTCCCATGAAGATATTGCCGCAGGTGGTGATAATCTTCTGCATACCGACCTTGCCGTAGTCAGCCTCCAGCTGGGGAAGCTCCTGAAAACCGAGCGTTACGGCAACCTTGTTTGAACGGGCCGTGCCTATCAGACGGTCAATCTTGTGGAAGTACAGCGTCGGAAGCTCGTCGACAATCAGGCTGACCGGAATGTTTCCCTTGGAGTTGACACGGGTAATCAGGCGGTTAAGCACAAGAGCGTTCAGGGAACCGATGACCTGTTCCTTCTCCGGGTCGTTGGCTATCACAAGATAGCTCGGATTTGCCGGGTCAGAGATTTTGAGGTCGAAGTCATCACCGGTGAACACCCAATATGCTTCAGGGGAGACAAGACGTGCGGCGTTCACGCGCAGAGTGCCCACCATACCTTCCAACTGGTCGTTGGCCTTGTTCTCGAACGCCGATTTGAAGGGCGCCATCAAGGAAGCGATTTTGTCATCAGCCATAAGGATGTCGAAAATCTCCGAATAGCCGTGTCCCAGGAACGAAAGCACATGAGGCATATCGGAGTATTCGCCGGTAATGGTGTCCGGTTCGACTTCGTTACCGTTTTCATCCTCGTACCAGCAGCGGTCAATCTTAATCTCGCGGCCGGTCCTGTCTGTGTAAGAAAAGCCGTTAAGGTCAACGAACATGCGGTCTTCGTCAGTCGAGACATCGGTCCCGTTCTCGTCCACAAAGTCAAGGACGACATTGCCCTTCTCATCGAGAGCGTTGAAATCATCCCAGTTACGGATGACAATCTCCAGTTTTCTCCCTTCATGTAGAATGAAGCGTTTGAGCTTCTTGCCGTCCTTGAAACCCACGGGATGAAGATTTACAAAGAAATAGATTATGGCCGCAAGGAAGTTTTCCGCCGAGTTGGTGAAGAAAGCCTCCGAACCGCCTTTCTTTTCACCGCCTCCCTTGTTGAGAGAGGCGAGCAAAGTAGCTGCCGTCTCCGAAGCTGCGGCAAGGTCAGGGATATACTTGCGCTGGATAGGATTAATCCGATTAGAATACTCTACATCCGTGAAGTTCACGATACGGAAACCGCAATCCTTCGGCAATTTACCGTTCTTCCTGTTCTTGCAATACTGATAGAAAAGCGTCTTTGCAAGCGTCGGGAACTTGTAGTCATATACCATCATGGCAAACCCTTTTGCCGAGTGCTCTCTGATGAACGGGTCGATGATGCCGAAAGACTTACCAGAACCGGGCGTACCGAGGACAATAGTACCTCTGAACGGATTGATGATATTTATAAAGCCGTTGTGCATCCGACGTTTATAATAATAAAGCATGGGGATATTTACCGAGTAAGGAGTCTCGACCTTCTTCTCCGACTGCTCGAAAGACTCGTTCTCGAAGTTGAAGCGGTCCTCGCCGACCTTATGATTATAATATTGGGCGATACCGTCAAGACCCTGATGGACGAGCATGGTGCCAACGATGGAGCAAGCTGCATACAGTACCCTGTTTGCCGGGAAGCCGAATACCGACATACCCCAGGTACCCTGATGGAAGATGAAGCATAGCGCCACAAGAGTCAGACCCGACAGGACGGGATAGATCACCATTGTCTTGACATTGAACTTTAGGGCTTTCTTCGCCTTGGTGCCGATGCAAACCACGCAGATACATACAAGCTCGATGGTCTTGCATCCGGCAACGGAGCTGAACACCTTGAAGCGTGCGAGAAGATCGATTATGAACTGCGTGATACGGTTGTCTGCCGTAACAGGCAGGTTCATCACAATCTCTATGATAAGGAAAATATAGATACAGCTGCGGAAGTAGTTATACATCTGCTGCTGTTCCTTCGTTTCTTCAAAAGCCATAGCTTATATTGCTTTAATGTCCTACTTTGGTGCGACCATCGCACTTTTCGGCTCACGACGGTCAATCTCGTCGGAAGCCTCTTTTATTATCCCACGGAATTCCTCAATGGCTGAGCCGACGTAGAAAACATCGGCTTTGGGGTCGAAAACCATGGACTGATAATGTCCTGTCATAATAGCGAGGACCCGTGATAGGTCGTGATATAGGGTTTTGAGAGAAGCCTCCGGCATTGAAGAAAAATCATATTTGTTCATAGGCATGATTGATATTTGCACGATTGGTTTATATTGGTGTATACGGGCGTTTTGATGGTAATAGGAGGTAAACTGTTAGGGAAGGATAAGTTTAGAACGGTATCTTCAATCCGATAAGCAGACCGTTGCGGAACGTGTCGCCGTGGATGAAGTTGACATTGTTCTTCTGGATCAGCGAGAACTCCCATCCGTTCTGAAAGACATAGTTGTATTCAAGACCGCCCTCGATGCCAAGGAAGAATTTCCTTCCCGTGGCGCCGAACTCCGGTCCGAAACGGAAACGGAGCATCCCGTTTTTGTATCTTACAAGACGATGCTTGTAGAGAATACCGCCGTCCCAATAATATCCTTTCCAGAACTGACCGTCACCCGATTTCCAGTGATTGCCGATCTCGCCGAACAGCTCCACGGCATTGCCGTAGGTGAACGAATGCTCATAGCCGACAGTGGCGTTGAGAGTGGAGGGGAAAAGGAAGCCCGCATTGACGGCGAGTTTTCCCTGAGCGGATGCACCGAGCGATATAACGGCACACACCAGAGCTATAATAATTTTCTTCATGGCTTATTTGTATATATGGGGCTGATATGTGAAAGGAAGTCTTTTGAGGATATCCGCGTCAAAGCCGTCGGCATTGAGAATGTCCTCATACTCGATGGTCAGTGTGATGACGCGACCGCTGATCT
Organism: Muribaculaceae bacterium; assembly: GCA_051890455.1. Lineage (GTDB taxonomy): Bacteria > Bacteroidota > Bacteroidia > Bacteroidales > Muribaculaceae > CAG-873. The sequence goes on along the minus strand of JBJFEE010000037.1, from coordinate 8,228 downwards.
GATTCTCCGAGATTTCAAGACGGAGCACCTTCTCGTCAGGGAAAGTCAGCTTGGGGATGACAAGTACATTGCGGTAATTCTTCTTGAACTTCTTGGCAATGTTCAGAGAGTATGCCGGAGTAAGCTCGATGGTCTGCGAGTTGGTCGCCTTGACCTCCTTCTTGTCAGTGAGCTTGATACGCAGCTCTTCGATGTCATAAGGGATCTTCGTCTTGTTCTGGAGAGAGTAGTCGATAAAGAAGTAGTCGCCAATAGAGTATATGTTGTTTACGACAGCCTTCATGCCATGTGCCTTTGACACAACCTGGTTGTACTTGCGGTCGCTGCCATAGACAGCCCAGGCGTAGCGAGCCATCTCCGACTCCGGCATCAGCACATCGGGGTTGACATACGACTCCGTGTGACTGTACGGCACATGGTGGATGGAAGCTGCCCGGGCAGGTGTATGTGTGAAGTGGATGTCATACTGCGCCATGTGGCGCTCGCCGATGAGGGTGAGCGTGGCCATAAGCTCATTCTCACGATAGTATGTCCGAACAGAATCGTTGTCGATATAGGGCTTGATACGGACGATGTTGTTTGCACACTGATTGCCGATGAGTTTGGTGGTCGAGATATCTACCATCTTGATATTCTCCGGCATGACGATGTGCGTGGTCACTTCGTCGTTGACGTAAATTCGCTCCTTTGCTGAGGCGCTTCCGGCGATGCCCAAGGTACAGAGTGCGGTTAAAAGAATTTTCGATTTCATAGTGTATAAGTTTTCTGATTTGTAAGTTGTATGCGGAGTAAGTTTGCTTACTTGTATGTTTTCTTATTAGTAATATAGTTTATCTATTTCTATACTTATCGGGCCTCATCAGAGTTGATTAGATAAACGATTGTGTTATACTTGATTTTGGCCCTGTTCTTGCGGATATTGGCAGCTACGGCAGAGGTGGCAGAGTTATACATATTCTGCAACGCCTGCAGTGCGATAGCTTCTCCCGATATGCCCGAACCATAACCGTTCTCAGACTCAAAACTGATGTTCTGCTGGACAGTGCTTGCCCCGGCTTCTTTCATGAAGTCGCGGAAAGCCGACTCCGGGACGTAGAATCCCTCCATGCCGTCATTGTCGAACACCGAAAGGTTGACGTTGATGAATTTGCCTCCGATAAGTATGCTGGTTATGGTGGCACGTACACGCTGCTGACCGAAGCCCGTGACAGTGCCATAGAGGTATGTGCCCTTTTTGAGCTTGGTGCCGTTGACCGTCACATTGTCGAGCAGCTTGAAGCGCAAGCGGGTGCCCTCATGCGCCTTGGTGGTCTTGTCTATCATAGCGCGGATAAGCGAAGCGTCCACGGCGTCCGACTCCGCACCGACCGTATTGAACCTTTCGGCATTGGTCTCCGGCGACTTGATAACGAGCTTGGGACGGTTGCGTTCCTTCTCCTCCTGCCGGGCCTTGGCGATAGAGTCGGCACGTTGTTTTCTCAATGCTTCCTCCGGATCGGGATGTCCCAAGCCCAGTCCCGCCTCGATAGCCTTCTGACGCTCGTAGCTGCGCTGCTGTATCTCCTCCAGCTCACGGGCGAAGCTCTCCTGTCGGGACCCGGTGTCGCCTGAGCCCCAGCCGTACGAACCGGAATACGTATCATCATAGGCGTATGTGTTGATGTGCTTCCGTGACTCGGCAAGCGAGCGTTCAAGCTCCTCCAGCTCACGTTGCTGACGCTGACGTTCGGCCTCGGCGGCATCGATCCTGTTCAGCTCATCCTCGGAATACCCGTGGTCAAGCTTCTCCGAGTCCTTCTTTTCCTCGCCCAGAGCGCCCACGGCTGTAAATGCCTCCTCGTCGCCGAAGCGCCGGGACATCTCGAACAGCTTGTCACCGGCCTCCTCGGCATTGGCCTGAGGCAACTCGGTGTTGATGCGGTCGGTGGCGACTTTCGTCTCTTCCCCGTCCTTGCCGCCGAAGGTCTGCATGATGAAATATATCAGCGCACACACCGGCACAAAGATTACCAGCGGGAAGATATACTTCGGTTGTTTGAAATTGATTTTAGTCATTATCGTTCTGTTTAAGTGATTTTACAATATTTTCAAGCTGATTGTATCTGAGGATTATCCCTATGGAGTCCTCGCGTGACTTGACGGGTATGGCCACCATGGAGTCAAGCTCCGCCCGTACCGACTGGCCGCGTGACGCCAGGTCCAGAATGGTGCGGCGATGGACGTCCTTGTTCGCCTGTATTGTGCGGAACCCGTTGAAGATAGGCTCCACGTTGGCTATCATGTCCAGCTCCGGCTCTGCCGTTTCTGTCCTCGTTAGGGTGAAGGCGACATCCGCCACAAGGACTAGGAGCAGGGTTCCGACGACGTATGCGAACGTCCTTCGGGGGTGTTTTGCGGCCCAGCCGTTGGCCTTGCGTATTCTTGCGGCAAGGCGGTACCGCGAGCCTATGGCTCCCATCCTGGGTTTCAGCCATGCGCTGACGACATTATGTGTCTTCAGGCGGCTGTTGCGAACTGTTCTTTTCAAAGATTTCATAGTCCGGTGTAATTATAGGATTACATTAATAGTCAAGGTCTTTGTTCTCGATGGTCCTCCAGCCCGTTATCATCAGGCCGTGGGGGTTGTTGCGGGTCCTGGGCACGTTCTCGATGTAACCTGTGGTCACCATCGAGCGTCGGAGGTCGCGGGTACGGCGTTTGATAAGCTGTGTCCCGTAGTAGGTGAACTTACGCTCGTGCTCGTCGAAGTTTATCGAGTCGCACATGATGGTGCATACCGCCGACGAGGATATTATATCCGAGTAGAACCCGTTCTCGTCGAGCGCCTGTTTCTGTTTGAGCGCCGTTCCGTCCGCCATGTACATCGCCTTGCCGACAGTCCACTTGATGTAGTCGTTGTCGGGAGGCAGGTTGAAGAAATACTGGTGGAACAGCTGTATATGGGCCCGCGCCTCCATGGCGAAGTTGGCCTCGAGCTGCGCCCTCTGCGCCAGGAACGGGATGTCTCCGTCGAGGACATAGATCTGCTGTCGTTCCTTGTTCACAAAGGTGAAGCAGCTCCAGACGGTGAACCCGCAGATGAGGGCGCAGCCACCGATGGTGGCCAGCACCGTCATCATGGCGAGTCTCGTCTTTTGTGCTAATGATTGGATAAGCATGGTTTGTTACTGAGGAGAGATTTTTCCGAGATTTTCGTGTTTGAGATTGGTCGCCGCGCGCTCGCCGATGGAGCCGACGAACGAACGTCCGCCGCTGACTGCCACACCGGCCGCCGAGCCTGCCATAGCGGCACCTGCCATTACGGCCGCGCCTGATGTCGAGCCGGCGCCGCTGCTTACGCCGCCGGGGATGAGCCACGAGGCCACTTCGGGGACAAAGCGGATGATATAGGCTCCGACGAGCATGCCCATGGCGTACATGCAGTTGGAGCCGATGCCCTGAAGGCCGAGCGCTCCGATCTGTGACCACGAGTTTACCGAACCCGTCAGCAGATGGTTGTAGGCTATGATGTCCTGCTGGAGATTGTACAGGAGGATGAAGTCGATATAATAAAGGCACATATAGGTCACGAAGCCCCACAGTGTCAGCGAGAGATACTTCGACATCCACTGGCTCCATGCCGAGTTCCATGGCGGAGCGAGGGACAGGGCGAACATGATGGGGCAGAATATCGTCATTATGGCCAGGAAAATCCTCTGCGCCACAAGGATGCCGTAGTACGACATCTGGAAGATTATCTCGCCGATAAAGCGTATCACATCGTTTATCCATTCGCAGACCTTCGTCTCGGCGGCCACGGCGGCACGCTGGGCGTAGTTGTTGATGGTGGTACCTAGGTTCTCGATGTTATAGACAAGCTTGTCCCACCATTTGGCATCCTTGCCTATAGCGGCTACCTGTTGCGCCGTGGCGATGGAGTCCTGCACCGCACGCAGCCTTGTGAGGTACTGGCTCTGCTTCTGGGCAACTTTCAGCTCGAAGGCCGCCACCTCTTTGTTTTTGGATTTTGCCAGCTCTTTGGTGGTATCCTCCAGGCTCTTTCCGGGGGACTTCAGGGCGAAGCAGATCCACGACGAGCAGGAGATACAGATAGAGATACCGACGATGCGGAGCAGCTTCATGACATCCATGCCGCGTCTGCCGAGCATCATCATCCAGCATTCGTAAGAGCCGACGCACAAGGCCAGACACAGGCCGAGGATGCGGGCGAGGCCTATGGTGTTGCCCAGCACCGCGGTATTGGGGAACGTCTCCATCGCGACAAGGAGCTTGTCAAGGCTCTCGTCGATGGACGGGAGTCCCATCGTACATAGTATGCTTAATAATGTCATAGGATTTCAGGTTGATATGGTTAATAATGAGTGGCGGCCACGGCGCAGAGGCAGGCTGTCCGGCTGACAATCTCGCTCATCCTCTCGCGGGCTTCCTCGTAGGCCTGGCGGCGCTTGGCATTCTCCAGCTCGTAGCCGACACCTGTCTTGTGGATGTAGGCGATGTCGGCGCAGATGATCTCGTTCTGCCGGCTGAGCTCGTCGACCTGATATTTGAGCTTGCCGTCACTTTTCTGCATGCAGTAGAGAAGGCCGTCGGTGATGCAGTCCTGCATTCGGTTGAAGTCGTCTTTATAGGAGGCGTATGTGACATCGACGGCACGGTCGGCCTGACATGCCAGCTCCTCTTTGTAAAGTTCCTCGATATGGGCGCGTTCCTTCTCGACCTGTTCGAGCTTCTGCCTCTGGGTCTCTTCGGCCGTCACTCGGACCGGCATGATGCGTCTGATGTTGGATTTGTTCTCGTCGAACTTGACAACATAACCGGACTTGAACCCGCGCCACTGCCATTTCTTGTAGGCTCCGGAATAGTTCTTGTGAAGGAAATAGTAGTACCAGCCCGGGGCGAACTCCCAGGGCCCGTTCTCCATCGAGCGCCATTGAAGCTCCTTTTCGTGGTCGTGGACTTTCGGCGTCTTTGCCTCCGACGGGACTGGTACGGCCAGCACTGCCAGGGCGGCGAGTACCGGTATAATTTTATTGACCCGTATGGTTTTCTTAGTTCTCATATCCTTTGTTCCATTTGTCGATTACTTTGTTGACTATTTCGTCCCGGACCTCCGAGGTTAGTATCTCCCAGATGTAGTCCGGCTTCCATCCGCAGTCGGTGATAAGATAGCAGTACAGGCTGGCGTTGTCGATGATATACCGGGCATTGTCTATCGAGCGTTTGAGTGTCAGCACCAGCTCGAGCTTCTCGTCCATCGAAGCCTTCATCAGGTTCAGGCCCGAGGCCGCGACGGAGGCGTATAGCTTGTAGCAGTGCTTTATCTCGCGTGAGACAGCCACGTTGGCCTCCGTGTAGTACCAGGCCACAAAGGGCTTTTTCTGCACGTGCTTGAAGGTGTTGACCGTGAAGTTGCTGTATTCGCGCGACAGCCGATACAGCGAGCTGGCCGTTGACGACACGGCACCGGCCAGTATGACGTACGAGTAGGCGTTGTTGAGCCTGGAGTCGAGTGCGGAGCGGACATCGTTGAACTTCCGGGCGCCTTTGGTGACTATCGACTGCTCGCCGAAGCTGGTGGCGATACGTGCCAGAGCCTGGTCTTCGTCCTTCTTGATGCACTTGTGAAGTGCCATCAGCGCCTCGGCAGTAGGGAGGTCTTTGGGCAGGTCGAACACATCAGCGCCGTAGGAGGGAAGCGCGACGACAACGGCGAGGACGGATACGATAAGTTTTGTCTTCATGGCCGCCTCACTTACTCAGGTTGAACATCTTTATATGGTCTCCGCGGTCCGGTGCGGCGGCCGTTTTCATGTCATTGCGCGACTCGTTCACGATGCCGTGCCACTGGGCCACCAGGCCGCGGGCGGTGTTCTGCATTATCATCATGTTTGCCCAGCCCTCGGGGTCGATGGCGATGAAGAGGTCGTTCATCGTGGCGTACTGTGCCATGGTCATCATGCCCTGTATCTTGTAGCGTATCGCCATAAGGTCGGCGTAGATCTTGTGGGCGACTGTCAGACGTTCGTACCGGTCGAGGAAGTTGTACCCGTCGCTGCGTGCCTCGGCGGAGGCCTTGCCTTTGAGCGGGCTCTGTATCTTGGCGTTGTTGACGATGTTGACGAAGTCGGCCACAAGCTGCTGTGTCTCCGTCACGACGTCGGCGAGCTCTTTGAGGCAAAGGACCTTGTTATGGAATTTGGCCTTGTTGACCACCGACACCAGCTCCGGGACATCCTTTACAATGTCGATGGCGCAGCGGCCTATCTCGATATAGTATTTGCTCTCGGGGCCGAAGCCGGTGATGTTCTCCAGTGTCGCTTTGTAGAGTTCCTTGATGGTGGCCATGCTCACGGTGTATTGCTCCAGCTTGTTCTGTTTGGCCGATATGGAGTCGAGGCGGCTGTTGTGCCGGTCCTCGATGGCTTTCTGCGAGGCGGTGTTGGCTGTAACCTGGCCGATGCAATAGGGGTCGATTACGACACGCCACTGGGCAGAGGCGGTTTCGACGGCCGATATGACGGCCAGAAGGATAAATGTATATCTGACATTTAAGAAAGATCTGAGTTTTACCATAGCGACATTACTTTTTGATGTTGGTTAATCTGTCTTGCGAAATCGAGATACTTGCCGATACCGGCTTTCTTGCGGTCTAGCTCTATGTGAGTGATGGCCTCCTGCATGGTGCCGTAGTGGCGGAGGTAGATTTTCAGCGCCTCTTTCTCGGCGCGTTCGGTGGTGTAGGCCCAGTAACATTCGGGAGGCTCCTCGACGCCGTACACATCCGAGTTCTGGCCGCGGCATATCCACACTTCCTTGAAGTAGTTGCGGTTGTCGTGGTTGTTGAGGGCGTTGACGGTGAAGATCTGCTGACGCTGAATGGGTGTCAGACCGAGGATGGCGGCGATGTCCGCATATCGGTCCTTGAACTTCGTCTGGTCGAGAAGTATCTTGACGTCCGAGTTGTTGATGATGGCCTCCTTGACTATCGGGGAGTCGATCACGTCGTTGAGCTCCTGTGTCACAACTCCGGCGATGCCGTGGAACTTGCGGACGGTCTTGTAGAGGTACTTTATGTACTCGGCCATGGTGGGGGACGCTATCGCTTTCCATGCCTCTTCGATTATCAGGGCCTTGCGCCCTTTCTTGATGCGCATCTTCTGGAGGAACACGTCCATGATGATGAGCACTACGATGGGGAAAAGAACCGGGTCGTCCTTTATCTTGTCTATCTCGAAGACGATGAACCGCTCGTCGAAGAGATTGACGTCGAGGTCGGAGTTGAGGGTCATCTCCAGCTCGCCGCCACGGTAGAACTGTTTGAGGATGGCGGCGAAGTCGCGTATGTCGAACCTGATTTTCTCCAGGGAGGTAATCTGCGGGATACGTTCCAGGGCAAACTCGTAGTAGGAGTTGAACGACAGGCCGTTCACTTTGAGGCGTCGTTTCTGCTCTTCCATGTGGTCGATCTGTTTGTCTATCTTCATCAGCATGGAGTTCTCGTAGAGTTCTTTCTTGTACAGCTCCAGCTTGGCGGCGGCCTCTCTTTTCTCCGAGTCGGTGGTGGCCTCGTCGGTGAGCATGGCTCGGAAAGCGCGGCACTGGCGAAGGAGCCTGATGCGTCTTTCCTCGGCGGGGACTATCAGGGCATTGCTCTCGATACGGGGTGTATCACGGTTTATCTGCTCGTCGATGCTGTCCATCTCGGAGGCGAACTTCTCGTAGTCGTTCTCCATCTTGGCGGCGACGAGCAGTTTACGGCGCAGGCTGTCGCGCTCGTCGTCGGTGTAACGGTCGAACGGATGGAAGTAGGCTTCGTAATATTCCACGATGGTCTGGTTGACAAGCATGTCCTCGATTTTGGAGGGCATCTCGTTGCCTTTGAAGATCAGGAATATCAGCGATTTGAGGAAGTTCTTCTTCTCGCCGAAGTTGAGGTCGTATTCCTCGCGTGTGACCTTGAAGGGGTTCATGGAGATGGGCTTCTCCTTGGAGTAGCTGATATATGTGCCGCCGAAGTAGCTGCAGATACCCTCGTATGAGTCGCCGGTGTCCACCATCACAACATCGGTATTCTGCTCGAGCAGCTGGCGCACGACGCTGTTCATATGGAAGCTCTTGCCGCTGCCCGAAGGCCCGATGCAGAAGAAGTTTGCGTTGTCGGTCATCTTGACCTTGCCTTCCTTGCCGGTGATGTCGATGCAGACGGGCAGGCCCTGGCGGTCGGTGTA
>JBJFEE010000036.1:0-25723 GCA_051890455.1 Muribaculaceae bacterium | reverse complement strand
CAGTATCCGTCCTCAAGCTGGTACGACATGGTTGGTGACCCGACCGTGGCCGACGCCATCCTCGACCGTATCGTGCACTCGGCCCACACAATCGAGCTGACCGGAGAAAGCATGCGTAAACTCAAGGCTAATAAAGCCTGACAAACCAAATGAGGTAAAATAATATTGCCTCCCCGCCGCCAGGACTTTTAGAGGGTCAATCTTATATTGCCCGAGGGGTCAAATCCCGCGTGCCCGAAGGGGTCAATCACGCGCGCCTTTTCCACCCGCCAAGTTCCATGATGCCCTCAGGCATTTCTTTGAGGCTGATTACATCAATCATAAACCGAATCTCAGCTCATTGCTGACCTTGAATTTTCAATCATTCGAAAATGCACATTTACTTTGTGCGTGAACTATAATCCAAATAATTGACTTACAGGATTAACATCGCAAAGCAATGTCCCTGCATTACTGAAAATCTGTATTTCGACACCGCTCCTTGTTAAGGGTGAGCTGCGGGCCGTTAACGGTTGCTGATGTAGCGGGTGTAGTAGTCGAAAATCAGGGCGGTGGCGGGGAGGGCGATGATCATGCCGAGGATGCCGAAGAGGGAGCCGAAGACGGAGAGGGAGAGGAAGATGATGGCGGGGTGGAGGCCCAGTTCGTGGCCCATGATGCGGGGGGTGACGATGTAGTCGCAGACGCACTGGCTGATGACGTAGACGAGGGCGCACTTGCCCATGAGGGGCCAGAAGCTGGCTTCTCCGCTGAGTGAGTAGATGAAGGCGATGACGGCGACGGGGATGACGGTGATGTACTGGAAATAGGGTATCATGTACAGGAAGCCGACGAGCATGCCCATGGGGACAGCCAGTGGCAGGCCGACGATGGCGAAGCCGGCGCAGTAGAAGACCATGGCGAAGAGGGCGACGACGCCCTGGCCGCGGAAGTAGCGGTTCATGCCGTTTTTGACGTCGTCGATGACTACCATTGTGCGCTTGCGGTAGCGCAGGGGGACTATCATCTTAAGGCCGCGGACTATGCGCTCGTAGTCGATGAGGATGAAGAGGACGTAGATGATGGTGAGCATCCATTCGAGGGTTTCGAGCACGACGTTGAAGGACTGTTCGAGCAGCGACGAGCCTTTGCGTATCAGCTCCTCGGGCTGGAAGTGCGACAGCATGTAGGTCAGCTGCCGCGGGTTGAGGTGCCGGTCTACGAAGTCGATGATGTACCTCATCTCGCGGGACGGTTCGATGCGTCCTTTCTGCACGTTGTCGATTATCTGCGAGAGCTCGCCCAACTCGGAGGTCACGGAGGGTATTGTCAGCCACAGTATGAGGGCAATCACGCCGGTGACCTCGATCAGCGAAATGACGGAGGGCACGACGCGCTTTTTTGTGTGCAGCACGCGTTGGTTCAGGCTGACGAGGGGTTGCATGAAGTATGCGATGAGGATGGCGACGAAGAAGGGCAGCAGGGCGCCGCGCAGGTAATACATCAGCCACAGCAGGGACATGGTGAGGGTGACGCCGATGATGAGGCGCATGATGCGGTCGGTATTCCAGTATTGTGTCATTGTGCTTGTGATGAAAGCGTAATATGATGAAAGCGTAATATTTTGTTATATAACAAACGGCCTGCGCCTGCGTTCATTGTCCGGAGGAGAATTTTTTCCGGACCGGTCAGCCCTTATTTTTCTCCTGCTGTGTCGGGGAAGGGGACTGCGGGGTCGTACCGGACGTTTAAGGACAGGCCGGTGGTCCCGGGGTCTTGGTTGTACCGGGCTATTGCCTCGCTTAACTCACGGCGTGTCTCTTCCGAATTCTGGCATACCGTTATGCACGGGCCCATGTTGCCGTAACCCGACTTGGCGATGATGACCGCCACGCGGCCTTTGGTGAGCAGCGCGCAGTACCATTTGACGCCGGAGCGGGTGGCTGCTTCGATTTTGAAGCCCTTGCGGGCAACGGCCTCTGCCAGCGCTTCCGAGTCCTTGGCTGTCCAGCTGGCCGAGTGGATGACGACGTTGACTTTGTACAGACGGCTGTCGGGATTCCATGTGCACACACCGCCGTCTGCATCGCCTTTGGTGGAGCGGGCTATCCTGCCGGTGAAACTGCCCAGAGCCGAAACACGGAAATTGTCGCCGCGTGTCTCCAGGCTGTCAAGGCTTGCGACGGGGCTGAGCCTGTAATCCTTGACGTACGGGTCTGTAAAACACATCGCGGGCGTTATGCCGAGTCCGTATTTGCCGACACCGCGGTCGTTGACGAGGCCGGCCACATATGCGATGGCCTCGTTGGCTATGTTGTATTCGCTATTGAGGACTTCGGGCTCCAGTCCGCCGATTTGGAGAAAGGTGGCGTCTGTGCGGACTTTGCCGTTGTCGCCGATGAATTTTATGGCGTCCCTGCCTAATCCGGCAATGCCGAACTGACCTGCCCATAATGCTCCGTAGGGGTAACTGCCCGTCTGCATCCCGGCTTTGCCGTTCTTGTCCATTACGACGACCCACATTTTACCGTCAGACCGTTTTTCCGAGCCTAAAAAGCGCCCAGGGCCAGTTATCTGCAGTCGGCTGTACCTGGGCTCGATGACGGTTTTGCCCTCGTAGTCCATGACACCGTAATTGTCGTAGCCGGACGGTATCCTGTACTCATCCTTGCTGAATACAATGCAGTCACCGTCCCAGCCGGCCACGTCCGTAACGTCCCCGGGCAGCCTTTCCACTGTCTCGCCATTTTTGCCGATGACCGAGAAGCGGTTGTCCTTGTCCCGGACCACCAGGCGCCCTGAGATGAAACGGTTACCCATAGGCCGTGTGTCGGGAGCGAACTTTTTAATCACATTACCCTCTTTGTCGATGAAGGCGTATTCGGCTCCGAAAGGATTGTCTTCCCCGCAAAAGCGTACAATGGCCACGCCATCGTGGAAATCCGCGGCCTGGGCGTATTCGGGTGCGATGGCTGCCTTTCCGTCCGTATCCACGTATCCCCATTTGGGCGTGCCGTCACCCTTGCCGATTGCGACGGCCAGAAGGCCCTCCGAGTATCGGGGATGGCATCTGACGATTTCCTCGCCGTTTACGGGCTCAAGCGCGAATTTAACATTGCCCTTGCCGTCGAGCAATGTGATGCGCTCCTTTTTCCGTACGACGGGGACAAGACCATCGCCCATAAATCCGACCTGCGACAGCCTGCCGGCAACGGGTTCGAGCTCCTTGCCGAATTTGTAGAGCGTATAGCCGTTGCCTTTCTGTACGAAAAAGTATCCGTCATAGACGTCCGAGGGCTGATTCAGAAACTTGTCCTTGAATTTGAGCTCGCCATCGGAGCTATAGAAACTCCACCAGCCTTTTTCGCCCTGCACGGCAATATATTCGCAGGGGATGTCATGCTCCTTATCCGAGCACGAGACAGCTACGGACAGGCAGACCGCCGTCAGCAGCGCGCATAAGATTGATTTGGTAAATGTCATGGCTGAGGTTGAACCTGAGGTTGTTGAGGTTGAGCTTGGGGTTTCTGCGTCGGCTGCTTGAAGTAGAGAGGCAGACGATAGCAGATACCTCGTGGCCCGTCGTCAAAACTGTTCCATTTGGGCATCAGGCTGACGACGCGCAGGGCTTCGGCGTCGAGGGCCGGATGTACGTTGCTTACAATTTCGATATTGGAGACTGATCCGTCGGCCTCGACGATGAACTGCACGACTACGCACCCCCCGATATTGTTTTTGGACGCTTCCTCAGGGTATTTGATGTTGTCGCGCAGAAACTTGAACAATGCTTCCTCACCACCCGGGTACATCGTTTTCGAATCATCGATAATCGCCATCCCGGAGATTTCAACCGGCTTGAGGCTGTCGGAGGTTGCGACAGTATCGGGCGCTTGGGTCGCGGGGCTTACAGTGTGTGTCTTGACATGCCGGGTAGGAATCAGTTCGAGGCTCTCCGGGGAAAGCAGCACGCTGTCCGGCTCATAAATCGCCGTCATAAAGGGAAGGTCTTTGGCCGGCAGGCCGGAGTAGTCGCTGAAAACTACGCCGCAGTTGCCAATCGAGCTATCGATATATGGCATGGTGAATTCCGTGCCGGGGCGCTCGCGCCCTTCATCGTCGATAAGGATAAATTTGTCGCCGCTCATATCTCGGGCAAATCCGACGTAGTTCGTTTGCCTGTAAAAGCCGATGCATTTATCGTATAAGACATGCCCTTTGAAGGTTTTCTCCACCCGGCCGGCCGTATCGAGAATGGTTGTGATTTGATTTCGTTCGGCACCGAGAAACCTGTCGCCGTCAAGAATCCGGACGCAGTTGTGATTGTCAAGGCCATGAATGACATTGCCGTGGAGGTCCGTGACGAAATTTGATCCTTGCCAAGCTGAGCAGACGACGTACCTTTCATTGTAATCCAGGATTGCATGCGCTGTTAAACGGCACACCTTGTGTCCTTTTCTGTCGAGGAGCCCCCAGCTTTTTTCGCGTTTGTTATTGTAGCGGAGAAGCCCGTTGTAAAATGCTCCCTGAGGGTAGTCACCCTTTTTGAGTTTGAAGACGGTCTTGCCTGTGGTATCGATGACACGATACGAGTCATCGCCTTTACGGACAACGGCAAGACCCTCGCTGAACAGCTCGGCGTTACTGTATTTTAGCGGGACTGCGACCTCGCCCTTGGCGTTTATGTATCCCCAGAGGCCCTTGATGTCTTTGACCGCAATCAGCCCTTCGGAGACAAAACTCTGGGCCCAGGTTATTTCCCGGCCGTCGATGGGGTTGAGGGTGAGCCGGACGTCACCGTTACCGTCGATAAAGGTTATTCGCTCGTTCTTCTTTACCACCGGCACAATTCCCTCGCACATGTAGCCTACGCTGACAAGGTCCTCGCATCCTTTTACCGGCTCGGGCTTTTCTCCGAATTTGTACAGGGTATAGTGTCCGTCGGGAAAATCTTTGTCATACGGTCCGGTCTCGGCGAAGAAGTATCCGTTGAAGACGGATGAAACATAGGGCGACACCGTGTCGCGCAACGGCACCACGCTGTCCCGGTTGCCGAAAAACCGGTTGCGTATACGGTGCACCCCCGGTTCACCCAGAGGCGATGTATTTGTCAGAAGCACGTATTCGGCGTCGCGGCTGTCGTCCGCAGTCTTATGGGCGTAGGACCCGGAGCCGACGGAAAGGATGGCGGCTACTGCCGTCAGGGCGAGGATGGATTTAAGGTGTGTCATAGTCGTGGAGGCTTTTGGACGGCGGTTTTCCAGGCAGATGAAACAGGTATGGGAAGGGCTTGAGGCACAGTCCCGTCCCGGATTTCCCCCAAAATTAACAATAAGAAAAAAGACGGGCAAGAAAAACGCCGGAAAACTGAAAAAACACGGTGCGAAAGCAAGCTTTCGCCGCAGTGCAAAGGGGCGGGGCAAAGAAACGCCCCCTGCCGGGGGGCAGGGGGCGCGGGTATAGGCGGCGGATGTGTGTTGCCTTGTGGCTAAATCAGGGGACGGCGGGTGCCGGGGCGGCTAAGGTGTCGGCGGCTGCGACGGGCGGGTCGTAGCTGACGGGCGGGGTGGCAAGGCCTTCGGTAGTGCCCTGCTCGTAGGCGCCGATTACCTCGCCGATGGTGATGATGTTGCCGTCGGAGTTCTGGCAGATGGTTATGCGTGAGTCGTTGATGAATACGCCCAGGTCACCCTTGGTGAGCCATGCGCTGTAGATGTCTTTGCTGGTTGCATTCATCTCGTTCTTGAAGCCCTTCTTGACGAGGGCCTTGGCCAGGTCTTCGGCCTCCTTGACGCCCCAGTTCTCGGAGACGATGTCAATGACGGCCTTGTAGAGGAAGCTGTTGGGGTTCCAGTAGTACTGGCGGTTGTAACTGCCGTCGTAGCCCCAGTCGGCCATGGGGGCGGAGAAGTAGATGGCGGCGGTGATGCGGTAGTCCTGGCCGTCTTTTGCGAGGTCGTCAAGGTCCACATACGATTTGTAGGTGAAGTCCTGGGGCTCGCGGCCCGGGAAGGTCTGCGAGGGATTTTCGCCGATGGCGTATTTGTCGATGCCCTTGTCGGTGATGAGGGCTGTGATGTCGGATATGACACCTTCGGCGTTGAAATAGTCGCTGATGACGGTGCCCGAGCCTATGCCGCCGATGTTGGCGAACTCGGCGTTCTTGCGGGCCTTGCCGTCCTTGTCGATGAAGGTGGTAGTCTTTCTGTCAATTCCGGCCAGGCCGAACTGCGCGGCCCATACCACGCCTCTCTTGTAGCTGTCGATGCGCATTTCCTCGTCGCCGTTCTTGTCAAAGATAATGGCCTTTGTCTCGTCGGACTCCTCGATGTTGCCCAGGAAGCGGTTCGAGCCGATAATCTGTATGTTGTCGTACTTTGCACGTACGAGGACCTCGCCCTCATAGTCCATGACGCCGTATTTGCCGTCCTCGTCCTTGAAAACGATGTAGTCGCTGTCCCACTCTGAGACGGCCTTGGCCTTGACGGGCAGCTTGGCCACTGTCTCGCCTTTTTTGTCCACCATGATGATGTGCTCGTTGGAGTCACGGAGGGCGAGGCGTCCTGAGTGGAACTGGTATACGATGGGTGATGTGCCGGCCTTGAATTTTTTCACCACCTCGCCTTTTTTGTCGATGATGGCGAATTCGGCATCGTCGGCGAAGGGTTCGTCGGTGGTGCAGACTACTGACAGGCCCTCTTTGAAATGGCTTGCCGTCGAGTATTTTGGGGCGATGACCACCTTGCCTTTGGTATCGACAAAACCCCACTTGGCGCCGGCTTTGCCGTCGTCGGCGGCTATGTTTAGGAGCCCTTCGCTGTAACGGTCGCCGCACATGGTGATTTCCTTGCCGCCCACGGGCTGGAGGGTGAATTTCACCTTGCCGTCGCCGTCGAGCAGCGAGATGCGCTCGTTCTCGCGTACGGCGGGGATGAGGCCGTCGCCCATGTAGCCTACGTCTTTCAGGCCTTCGGTGACAGGCTCGAGCCTGCCGCCGAATTTATAAAGCGTGTATAGCTCCTTTTTGCCCTCGGGGACAAAAAAATATCCGTCCACGACGTTAGAGGGGCGGTTTTTGAATTCGTCCTTGAACAGGGTTTCGCCGTCGGGGCTGTAGAAGCTCCAGTTGCCGTCCTCGCTCTCCTGGACCGCGAGGTATTCGAAGGGGAGGTCCAGCCCGTCGCCCGAGCACGATGTCACTGTCGGCAGGCAGGCCGCCGCGATGGCCAGCGTGCCCATAATTGATTTGTTAAGTCTCATAATCGATTATTTTGTAGGTTTGTTTTCGGGAGGGGGAAGGAGATGCGGGCGTAGGCTTAAGCGCTCATCTCTTGAGTTTGAAGGTTATCGGCAGTTCGTACAGTACTCGGACCGGACGACCTTTGACGGTTGCGGGCTTCCATTTGGGCATGACGCTTAAAATGCGTATTACTTCAGTGTTGAGGGCCGGCAAATAGGGTTTGTCCGCGCTTATATTGTTCAGCGAGCCGTCTTCCTCGATAATGAACTGTGTGTTGACGCGTACTCTCTCGACATCACACTGTGGCGGAAATTTGAGATTTTCGGCTATCCATTTATACATCGCAGTTTCTCCGCCGGGGAACTCGGGCTTGGTGTCGACAGCTGAAATGTCCACGGGCTTTTTCTCATCCGTTACCTCGGGCGTTTTATCGGCGGCATGAGCCACCGGCCAGGCGGCAAATAAAAAGGCCGCCACTGCCAGCGTCTTTAAAATTGATTTGCGGAGTGTCATAGGAAAATCGTAATTCTCAATTTTCAATTTTTTTCGTAGCGTTCAGTCTGTTTCGGGGAGGGTGTTGGGGGCGTTGAGGGCGGCGGGGTAGTCGGTGTTGATATTGAGGACGCCCATGCCGCCGACGCGGTAGAAGGTGGCTCCGGGGCGGGGCTTGCCGTCGTCGGTGAGGAAGGTAACGTAGTCTAAGCCGCCCTCCGTGTTGACACCGGCTATGCCAAAGCCCTCGAAATATCCGTACCGGGAGAATTTATCGAGACGGAGAAGTTCCTTGCCGTTGCTGTCGATTATTGAGCCGTCGCCGGGATCCCATTTCAGGAATTTGTCGTGGCCGATGTAGTCGAGCACATAGTCAACTTCCATGTCCGGCTTTTTGCTCTTGAGATAGCAGAGGGTATATGAATATCCGCCGTTAAAGGTGGCATACTTGCCGTCATAGCATCCGGGCTGGGTTACTCTGTCCGGAAATGTGAATACGGTTTTGCCGGTTTTGTCAACGATGATGTAACGGCTTTCAGTATAGCGGTTAACGTCTTTGCCTGCTATGATACAGCCGCCACTGAAGACATTGGACTGCGGCAAAAAGCCGTCCGAAAATGTGAAGACAACCTTGCCCGTTTTGTCAATCGTCTTGAAGACAACGCCTTCGGGTGTGTGCTCAAGGACAATGGCAACCCCCTCGCAGAACGGGCTGGCACCGTCAAACCGGGGCTTGATGACAACCTTGCCCTCGGTGTTGACGTATCCGCGTTTATTGTCGCTGTCGCAGAAGGCGAGCAGGCCCTCGTAAAAGCCCGGGGCGCACCACATCACCTCCTTGCCGTCGACGGGGTCGAGCCGGAACTTCACATTGCCGTCGCCGTCGACAAGAGAGATGCGCTCGCCCTTTTTGGTGACGGGGATAAGGCCGCAGTTCATGAATCCGGCGGCCTTGAGGTCGGTGCATCCCTTGACGGGTTCGGGTTTTTCGCCGAACTTGTAGACGGTGTACGGGTAGTTGAAGTCGACACCCTTGAAATATTCGGCGGCTATGGTGTAGTAGCCGTTCCAGACATCCGAGGGCTGACACTTTATTGAGTCTTTGCAATATACCTTGCCGTCCTTGCCGTAGAAGCTCCATCTTCCGTCTTTCTCGATTTGCACGGCAAGCATTTCGGGCGAGCTGTTGTCGACGGCCTCCCCGGCCTCGGAGCCTTCTTTCCCGTTCTTACTTTGAGAACACGATGACATGGCGGCGCCGACGAGTAACGACGTCACGGCCAGCAGTGTAATGACAAATTTTTTCATTGGCGTTTTTATGGTCGCAGGCACGCGTAATGCCGGCCTTGACCCGCTGGGGTTAGATTTGGGTTCGATTAATATTGCCAAAGTTAGCAAAAAAGCCCCGAGCTGGCAAAAGTATTGGCACTTTTGTTTGCAAAGAACGGCAGAAAATGTCAAAAACGGAGGCCGCGCCGTGTGGCGGGGCCTCCGTAGAGAGTGGCGCATGCCCGTTGGGGTATCGGATTAGTATTCTACGACTTCTGTTATGGAATCGACAACCTCTTCGACTACGGGAGCTTCTTCGATGAGGACGGAGCCTGCGTTGGCCTTGTATGCGCTGCGTACAGACAGGCTCTGAATTTCGAAACCGCCGATGTTGAAGAAGCTGGCGTCCTTCTTGTCCTTGCCGTCTTCGTCAATGAAGGTAGTGGTGGTGCTGCCGATATTGTAGTAGCCGAATGTCTTGTTGTAGCGGACGCGGCCGTCAAAGTCCTTTACCTCTTCGCCTTCAGCGTCAAGGAGGACGGTGCTGCCGCCCTTGAAGGCGAGGAACTTGTCCTCACCGACGAACTGGAAATTGGTAAATTTGCCGGGCTTGATTACCGTCTCGCCATCGAGGGTCATGACACCGTAGCCGTCAGAGTTATGGATAAGGGCGTACTTTTTGTTGTAGTCTTCAACGCGGACGCCGTCTTTAAACTTGTAGGCCGGCTCGCCCTTTTTGTCGACGAGGACATAGTGGCCGTTGGCGTCGGTGCAGCGAAGATAGCCCTCTCGGAACCAGCCGCACATGACATCGTATCCGTCTTTAAGTTTGAAAACCTTCTCGCCAGTCTTGTCGATTACGGAAATACTGCCGGGTTTGAAGTCCTTGCCGGCCTCAACAACTATGGCCATACCGTCGGTGAAAGGGCCGACGACTCCGTATTTCAGGTCTACCACTTTTTCGCCCTTGGCATTTACAAAGCCCCATTTGTAGTCTTCGTTTCTTACGGCAATCATGCCCTCGGAAACAAACGACTGAGCTTCCTGGATTTCCTTGCCGCCGATGGGGTCGAGTGTAAACTTGACCTCGCCATTCTTGTCGACAAAGGAGATGCGGGCGTCTTTCTTGACGATGGGCACGAGGCCTTCGTTCATATAGCCGACGTCAAAGAGGCCGTCGCAGTCCTTGACTGCTTCGGGCTTTTCACCTATTTTGTAGAGGGTATATAGGCCACTGTTGCCTTCGGGAACGTAGAAGTAGCCGTTGATGACGGGCGAAGGCTTGTGTTTGAACTCGTCCTTGCAGATGACGTCTCCATCGGGGCTGTAGAAGCTCCAGTTGCCTGAACGGCTTTCCTTTACGGCAACGTACTCGGCGTCAAGGGAGTCGCCCGAGCAAGAAGTCAGCGAGGCAGCGCAGACAGCACCCATCGCAAACATCAGGGAATAGATTTTTTTCATTTGTTTGGATTGTTGATTAGTGTATAAAATAAGAACTGTCGCTATGTTTGGCTGCAAGGCGGTCTGATGCCGCTGAGGTAAGGTACGGGTATGGCAATGCCAAGGGCTGTCGTTTGTGCTTAGCAGTGCCTTACTTTTTTGTGGGGTGTGAAAAATGCTTTTGAGGTATAGGATTATGGGTTAACGTTTGCAAAGATAAACGAAAAAGCCATTAAAACCAAGAAAACGCAAAAAAGCTGCCGATACATCCCCGGTTTTTCTGCCTTTTCGTTCAAGCTTTTGAGTCTCAATGAAAAAACGTTTCAGCCAGCCATGTCCCCCTCGGTTTTGCCCTTTTGCAAAAAAATATGTAATTTTGCACTTAATCCATTGGCGCCTTGCGCCGTCTAATTTATAAAACTTACAAAAACCCATATATAACACTATGAAGAAAGTTGCAGTTATCGCTGCTGCTGTGGCCATCGTCGCCGCTGCCTGCGCCCCGGTCGTCATCGCCGGTATCCCCATCACCAAGGTCGACAAGATTGATCCCACCGAGGAAATCTACATGGACATGGCCTGCACCGCAGCCTCTAAGTCTGTAGCATCGAAAGGCAAGCCCTGCGGAGCAGTGGTAATCCTCAACCGCGCCTGGAAGGGCAGCGGCACAGCCACCGCCGACGCCACTGCCGAGCAGAACGCCATCGCCGCCTCGCGCCTCCCGGACCTCGAGCTCGCCGACGTATACACCATCTGCGAGCCCACCACCGAGGCCTACAACGACATGTGCCGCATGGGTGCCCAGAACTGCTACTTTGTCATTCCCCGTGACGTCGTTGTAGCCAAGGGCATCTATCCCGCCGAGGCTTACGATGACTCCAAGATTGACCCCTCGCTCACTCCCGTGCCACTGAAGCAGATGGACTTCCCCGAGGCCCGGAAACTCATCAAATAAGCCGGGCGGAGGGACTGCGAAGTGCCTTACCGCATTTGCATAGCAACATCCACACGTGCCGACTGGGGGCTGCTCACGCCCCTGGCCGGTGCTTTGCGCGATAATCCGCAGGTCGAACTGCAGATTGTCGCCACCAACATGCACCTCAGTGAGCGCTGCGGCATGACCGTGCATGAGATTACCGATGCCGGTTTCACCGTCGACGCCCGCGTGCCTATGGAGGCTGCCGGAGACAGCGCCGCCGACCGGGTGCGCGCCATGGCGCAATGCCTTGCGGGGACAGCCGAGGCCTTCGAGCGTCTGCGCCCCGACGCCGTGATAATCCTCGGCGACCGCTACGAGATGCTTGCCGTGGCCTCGGCGGCAGCGATGATGCGCATCCCCATCATCCACATCGCGGGCGGAACAGTCAGTGAGGGTGCTGTCGACGACTCGATACGCCATGCCATCACCAAGCTGGCGTCGCTGCACCTTGCAGAGACAGACGAGGCGCGTCGCCGCATCGTACAGATGGGCGAGGACCCCGCACGTGTGGCGACCACCGGCGCCCTCGGCGTCTGGAACATCATGAACCAGCCCCTGCTGTCCAAGGCAGAACTGGAGGAGAGCCTCGGAGGCTTCACCCTCGACCCGGAGTCGACGCTGCTGGTGACCTATCATCCCGCCACCCTCGACAACGGCGACCCCGCCGCACGCTTCAACGAGCTGCTCGGCGCCCTCGACATGTTCCCGCGCAGCAAGGTGTTGCTTACCCATCCCAACAACGACGCCGGCGGCGAGGCCATAGCGGCCCTTGTCGAGGACTACGCCCGCGCCAACCCCGACCGCGTCAGGGCCGTTACGTCGCTGGGCATGCTCCGCTATCTGTCGTCGCTGCGCAACGTCGCCGCTGTGGTGGGCAACAGCTCGAGCGGAATAGTGGAGGTGCCGTCGATGCACATCCCCACCGTCGACGTGGGCATACGTCAGAAAGGCCGTCTCTGCTCGGCGTCCGTGATACACTGCGCCGATGACTGCGAGTCGATAACCGAGGCCATCGCCACGGCTCTCTCGTCCGAGGGACGCCGCCAGGCCCGCGAGGCTTCCAACCCATATTACCGTCCCGATACGGTAGCGCTGATGGTGAGGACGATACTCGACTTCATGCCGCGCCGCAACGTCACCAAGCGCTTCAACAACCTGAAATAACGAACCGATGAATCCCCTGTATATCATTCCCGCCCGCGGAGGCAGCAAAGGCATCCCGCACAAGAACATCAAGCCTTTCTGCGGCGTGCCTCTGATATGGCTGGCCATTGACTGCGCCCGCGACCTCGGCGCGGACGACGACCACATCATCGTCAGCACTGACGAGCGCCGCATCGCCAAAGTGGCCTCGTACAGCGGTCTGCCCGTACCGTATATGCGCCCGGCAGAACTCGGCGGCGACAACATAGGCAGTCGCGAGGTCATCCTCGACGCCATGGACTGGGCCGACAGCAAGGGCATAGAATACGACTGCGTGGTGCTCCTGCAGCCCACCTCGCCCCTGCGCACCGCCGATGACGTGTACAACGCTCTGGCGCTATACGACCCGTCGGTGGACATGGTGGTGAGCGTCAGCGAGGCGGCCTCAAATCCCTACTACACCTGCTTCGAGCAGGAGGGCCCCGAGGGCTACCTCCACATCAGCAAGGGCGACGGCCTGTACACCCGGCGTCAGGATTGTCCCAAGGTATGGGAGTACAACGGCGCCGTCTATGTCATCAATCCGGAGTCGCTGAGGCAGATGCCCATGGGCGCATTCAAGCGTCGCCTGCCGTCGCCGATGCCGCGCGAACGCTCGGTGGACCTCGATACTCCCACTGACTGGCTTGTGGCCGAGACTCTCGCCCGCGACCTCGGCACCTGCGACCGCTACGACAAATAACCCGATTCCGCCCGGAATACAACCTTAACCCCGCACCGAACGTTAGATAGTAAGACATGGAAATACAGAAGCACATAATAGAGCATACGCGCC
The DNA here is from genome assembly GCA_051890455.1 of Muribaculaceae bacterium. GTDB lineage: Bacteria > Bacteroidota > Bacteroidia > Bacteroidales > Muribaculaceae > CAG-873. The sequence goes on along the minus strand of JBJFEE010000036.1, from coordinate 12,349 downwards.
CGCTGCACGAGGCCCTGGGCGCGCTCAACGCACTGTCCGGGACCGGCACGATGACGCTGTTTGTCACCGGCGGCAGGCGCCTGCTGGGCTCGCTCACCGACGGCGACGTGCGCCGCGCCCTCCTTGCCGGTATCGGCCTTGACGCTCCCGTGCGCGACGCCATGCACATCCCCGCCCGCGCTGTCCCTGCGCCTGCGGCATCGCCTGACAATGTGCTTCATTACAAGATGCTGCGTCAGAAAGGCATTACGATTGTGCCCGTGGTCGACAACGACGGGAATATCGTCGACATGGTGGACCTGCGCGCTACCCGTACGCGTCTGCCTCTGAGCGCCATCCTCATGGCCGGCGGAAAGGGCGAACGCCTGCGTCCCATGACGCTGACGACACCAAAGCCTCTGCTGAAAATCGAAGGCAAAGCCATCATCGACTACAACATCGAGGCGCTGGCCGAGTGCGGCGTCAGCGACATCACCGTCACCACGCGCTATCTTGCCGAGCAGATTCACGAGCACTTCCGCCTCCCCGTGGCCGGTGTGCAGGTGAAGTGCATCACCGAGGACAAGCCTTTAGGCACCATCGGCAGCGCCGCCCTCGTGCGTGTCGAGGGTGACGGCAACACGCTGGTGATGAACTCCGACCTGCTGACGACGGTGTCGTTCGAAGAGATGTACCTCCGCCACATCCGCGAGGACGCCGACATCACCGTGGCCGTCATTCCCTATCAGGTTTCGGTGCCTTTCGCCATCATAACCACCGACGGCCCGCAGATTACCGGCATAGAGGAAAAACCGGCTTACTCGTATTTCGCCAACGCCGGAATCTACATCTTCGCCAACAGGCTCCTGCGCTCGCTGCCCACCGACCGGCGCACCGACGCCACCGACCTCATCGCCGACACTATCGCCGCCGGAGGCAAGGTGGTGTACTCGCCCGTCAACGGCACGTGGCTCGACGTGGGCTCCCCCGCCGACTTCGAGCAGGCCTCTCAGCTCATGCGCCACTACAACAACCTGCGCGGCAACGATATGTAATCAGCCGTCGCAACCTCATAACCAACTGACAGAAAACACTATTATGGCAGATTCGAACTTCATAGACTATGTAAAGATATTGTGCCGCTCGGGCAAGGGCGGTGCCGGCTCGCGTCATTTCCACCGAGCCAAATATGTGCCTAAGGGAGGTCCCGACGGCGGTGACGGCGGCCGTGGCGGCAACATCATCCTCAAGGGCAACAAAAACATGTGGACGCTGCTTCCGCTGAAGTTCCGCCGCCATATATTCGCCGGCAACGGCCAGAGCGGCGGCGCCGGACGCTCGTTCGGCAAGGACGGCGAGGACGTCACCGTTGAGGTTCCTTGCGGCACCGTCGTCTTCGACGCCGAGACGGGCGAATACCTCTGCGAGGTGCGCGACGACGGCGAGGAGGTGCCTCTGCTGAAGGGCGGCCGCGGCGGTCTCGGCAACTGGCACTTCAAAAGTTCCACCAACCGCACGCCCCGCTATGCCCAGCCCGGCGAGCCCTGCGTGGAGAAGAGCATCATCCTCGAGCTCAAACTGCTGGCCGACGTAGGCCTTGTCGGCTTCCCCAACGCGGGCAAGTCGACACTGCTGTCGTCGCTTTCGGCGGCACGTCCCAAAATCGCCGATTATCCCTTCACCACCATGGAGCCGCAGCTCGGCATCGTCAGCTACCGCGACAACCGTTCGTTCGTCATGGCCGACATTCCCGGCATCATCGAGGGCGCCAGCGAGGGCAAGGGCCTTGGCCTGCGCTTTCTGCGCCATATCGAGCGTAACGCCGTGCTGCTGTTCATGGTCCCGGCCGACGCTCCTGACATCGTGGCCGAATACGAGATTTTGCTTAAAGAGCTGCGCCAGTTCAACCCCCAGCTTGTCGACAAGCACCGCATCCTTGCCATCTCCAAGTCCGATATGCTTGACGAGGAGCTGATGGAGGAAATCCGCGCCACTCTGCCCGAAGACATCCCCAGCGTCTTCATCTCATCCGTCACCGGCCAGGGTCTGGTCGAGCTGAAAGACATCCTATGGCGCGCCATCACCGACGAGAGCAACCGCCTCGCCACCCCCGACATCGTCCACCGCCCCCTTGACGGACATCACCGCGTGCGCGAGGAGGATGAGTTCGTCTTCACCCCCGAGCCCGTCATCGACGAAGAAGAGGAAGCCGAAGACCTCCAGTCCATCAACCCCGACGACTGGGACGCCGACTACGACTGGGACGAAGACATCGACCCCGACGAGTAACCCAGCCCCTTATTTCATATTTACATTATCATTTATTATAGTAAAAAGGGGGCGTGTTGAAATAGCAGAAACGATAGCACTATAGTAGGGATGCACCCTGGTGCATCCGCCAATCGGTTGATTGTCAATGTCAGATTATGCGGATGCACCAGGGTGCATCCCTACATAGGATATTTTGACACACCGCATTTTTTGAACACGCTCTTGACCTGCCGGCATAGATATAGTTTGAAGATTAGTTTCAAATGTTAAGGCTATCTACTTATTCATCGGGATTGTCTTCATCAAAAACATCGGGGACACCGGTGTTTTCGTAGTTGTCGAAATCAACCCACATATCATGTTCGATATCGCCGTTATAGGTATCTAACTCATCGAAGTCGGTCATATAATAGCTTAAGTTAAGAAGTCAAAAGCCGAAGTTTTAGAAAGCGGTGGGTGTCGGGGGTTACGGGGTAGGGGGCGCCGGCGCGAAGGCCCACTATCCAGAGGGGGGTGCCGTTGCGGGTCAGGAGCCAGGCTGAGCGCTTTTCGGCGGCGGTGAGGCGGGCATTGGCAAAGATGTCGCTGACGAGTTTTTCGCCTTTCATGCCGAAGGGACGCAGTCTGTCGCCACGGCGCCAGTGGCGCAGGGTGAAGACCGGGCCGCCCTCCAATACGCTTATGTCGAGATAGATTATCTGCGGGTCACGCTCGGGGCGGAACTCGCTGATGTGATGCTCGGTAATGTCGATGCTGACCGGCGCCGTGATGGGCTGGCGCAGCGACACGCGCACCTCGTCGGGACCGAGCACGGCGTCGTTGGCGCCGGTTATCGTCAGGCGTCCGCGGGATACCTCGGCGATGTGGCTGCCGGAGTCGAACCGTGCTGTCCCCGTCCGCGCTCTCATGATATTTTCTACCTGTGCCATGTTGAATCCTACAACCTTCAGCCGCTCGAACAGCAGCATACGGGCCACCGGCTGAGGCAGCTCCTCGCAAAGCCGTGCCAGGGCAAGCTCCGTTCCCGACGGGTTGGCGTAGGGCGCCGATAAGGCGTCCACGGCGTAGTCGTAGAGCAACTTGTTGTCTTGCAGGTGCGACATCGTGGCAAGGATGGCGTCAGTAGCGCCGGGCAGGCACTCTTCCATCAGCGGCAGCACGCGGTTGCGGATGCTGTTGCGGCGGAAGTCATTCTGTGCGTTCGTGCTGTCGTCGACCCACATCAGGCCGCGAGCGTGCAGGTATTCCTCAATCTCATTCCGTGACATTCCCAACATCGGCCTTACCACCAGACCGTTGCGGACGCGCATGCCCGTAAGACCCGCCAGGCCCGTACCGCGCGACAGGTTAAGCACGAAAGTCTCCGCCTGGTCCTCGCGGTGATGGCCGACGGCTATGGCGCGGGCGCGTGAGCGTTCGAGCATGTCAGTGAACCAGGCATAGCGCAGTTCGCGGCAGGCCATCTCCACGGACTGACCCGTCGCCGCCGTATGTGCCGCGACGTCGAAGTGCTTGATGATGAGGTCGACGCCGAGAGCCTCGCATAGCGCCTCCACATGGTGCATGTCGCGCTGCGACTCCGCTCCGCGCAGGTGGAAATTGCAGTGCGCCGCCGTGCAGTCGTATCCCACCGCCGTCAGCGCTGCCAGCAACGCCACCGAGTCGGCTCCCCCGCTGACGGCGACGATGGCGTGCGAGCCGGCGGGAACGCCGCACTCCTCCGTCATCGCCGTCAGCACGCTGCGCTCAAAAGCAGCGGTGATGTCGCTCTTATTTTTTTTCTCCATGCATTATCTCGGTGTTGCTGCGCATGTCGTTCCTGGGGTAGAGCAGGGGACGCAGCACGGGAATCATCTTGTTGGCATAGTGGCGGAAGCCCAGGTCGGTGAGGTGGATACCGTCGACGGTGCCGTCATCCTCAACGCCATCAAGGTTCTCGCTGGTGACGTAGTAGAGGTTGTCGGGATTCTCGGCTTTCAGGCGCTCGTAGTTGCGGCGGAAGGCGGCGTTCTTTGCCGGCAGATAGTTCTTGAACATCGAGTCGTAGCGCGAGTAGGGGTAGAGCGGGCCCTCGAGCATCACGATGGGGACGTCGGGACGGGCTTCGCGCAAAATCTTGACGAAGTCGTATGTCAGCGTGTCGCACATCTTCTCGGTGCAGTTGGGCACGGGGTCGAGCAGGAACACGTCCACATCGGGGATGCGTGCCATGGCGTGGGCCATATAGCTGTCCATCTTGCCCTCGCCGGAGAAGCCGAGGTTCATCACCTCGCAGTTGAGCTCGCGGCCAATGATGTTGGTGGCGGCCATGCCGGTGCGCGAGGCGCATCCGCCCTGGAGGATGGAAGTGCCGTAGGCTACGATGCGCTTGCCGCGGTCGATGATTTCGGGATTGCCGGGAGTGATGGTGGCCGTGCTGTCCACAACAACCAGCACATTGTCCTGCACGCCGTCATAAAGCGGCAGGTAAATCATGTACTCATGCATGCCGCCGTCGAGACGCTCGACGTAGGTCGACTCGACGACCTTTGTCTTCTTGCCCTCGCTGTCCTTCTTGACATACGGGCGGTTGGTGTTGACGTGGCGCCAGACGCTGTCGCCCTCGAGGATGTAGAGGTCGGTGCCCTTGAGGCCTGTGTCGGCCATGTGTATCATGTGCGTGTCCCAGAACAGCTCGTAGCGGATGCCGATCTTGCGCGAGTCGGTGGCGAAACGAATGCCTATGCCTGTCGAGCACTGCTGGCGGTCCCACAGGTCGCGTCCCTTGGCTATGCTGTCGCGCAGGTCGCGCGGCAGACGGGCGTAGAAGCGCTCGGTCTCGTCGAAGGCGCGGTTGATGATGCGCAGGTCGCGTGCGTCGACATATTTTCTGGGTACGGCGGGCTCATCGGCAGCCAAAGCAGGAGCCGAGGCTGTGATGGCCATGGCTGCTGCGATAAAAATGGACTTCAGATTCATCTTTTTGTGTGATATAACGGTTATTAGATTGAAGTGCTAAACAAAATCTGTGGCTCTTCGTTAAAAAATTCGTAATTTAGCGGCGCGGATGTCAGGTTGCGCCGACATGTTACGCAAAGATACTGAAAACTTAACTAACAGACAACATAAAATACCGTTATATGAATACCCGCACATCTTTTCTTTTGAGTCTGGCGGCAATTGCCGTCGGGGTGCTGATGATAGTTTTCAACCCTTCGGTGGGCGCCAACGATATCGTGCTCGGCGGCGGCATACTGCTGCTGGCGGCCGGAGTGATTGATATCCTCATAACCAATATTTCGGTCAGCCAGGCCAACAAAAAGGCGCAGCGCGAGGCCGACAAGAATAAGAAAAACAGGCAGGACGCCGACAATGCCGCTCCCGTTGTCGGCCGCGGCTTCGCCTTCTGGCTGACGATGGTTGTCAGCGCCGCCGCTGCCATTTTCGGCATCGTCGTCATCTCCACGCCGACAGCCTGGGTAGAGTACATCCCGGTGATCTTCGGCCTCGTCACCGTAGTCGCCGCCATCATGCTGTTCTATCAGCTTGCCATGGGCGCCCGTCCCGCCACCATACCGTCGTGGCTATACATCCCCGCATCGCTTGTCGCCATCGGCGCCATCGTCGATTTCTTCCTGAAGTCGCCGGCTCAGGACCGTGTGATGATGTGCGTCACCGGAGCCGCCTTCTGCGTCTTTGGCGTGACGATGCTGATTATAGGCTCGATAATGACCGCTTTTCATAAGGCCGACCACAAGGAAGAGGTACTTAAGGTAGAAAAGAAATCCGAGGAAGAAGAGGCTCCCGAAAAGCCCGTTCCCCTCGACGACGAAAAGAACTGATACGGCAAAATGTCTGAACAGAAACTTTTTGCCGGCGAGAGGCTGGCGGGACGTCCCTGGATATGGTTTGACCTGGACGACACCCTGTGGAATTTTCACGACAACTCGCTTGTCGCCCTCCGCGAAATCTACCGCGAGTATGAACTCGACCGGTTCTGGCCGACTGAGCAGCAGTGGCTTGATGACTACCATGCCGTCAATGACGAATTGTGGCGCCTCTACAGTCGTGGCGAAATAACCCGCGACGTGCTGCGCATGGAGCGCTTCCGCCGTCCGCTCGTCTCCGCCGGATGTGCCGACGCCGAGGCCCGGGATATGTCGGCAATGCTCGACGGTGTCTATCTCGGCAAGCTGGGAAAGATGTCAGGCACCGTCCCCGGCGCCCATGACGTGCTGAACCGGCTGCGTCCCTTTTATAATATAGGTATACTCTCCAACGGTTTTGCCGAGGTGCAGTACGGCAAGATGGCGTCGGCCGGCCTGTCGCCGCTCATCGACTGCGTCGTCCTCAGTGACGAGATGGAAATCAACAAACCCGACCGGCGCCTTTTCGACTATGCCTGCCGCAAGGCCGGCACCGAGGCCGGACAGTGTCTGCTGGTGGGCGACAACCCCGATACCGACATCGCCGGCGCCGTCGGCGCCGGGTGGAAGGCCATTTATTTCTGTCCGCAGGCGGAAAAGTCTGATAAAAAACTGACAGACAAAGAAAATATGCCTGCGCCTCAGGTAGTACTCCCCGAGGGCGTGAAACGGGTGTGTCACCTTGATCTGATAGAGGCCGGAGATGACGCCAAAAACGGCCTTATCGGGTTAAATATCAAAAAATCAACATAAAAGTGCGAATTTATAGCGCTTGATTCAAAAAAAATTACGATATTTGCACTTGCAATTCGGCAAAAAGTTCTCTTTTTGCCCGCAACTTTTTGACTATAAAGTATTTATCATCATAATTTAACCATATCATCAACAATGACTAAAGCTGACATCGTCAACGAAATTGCAAAGCGCACCGGCATCGAAAAAGCCAACGTGCTCGAAACAGTCGAGAAGTTTATGGAAATCGTAAAGGAGTCACTCGCTCACGGCGAGAATGTTTACCTCCGCGGTTTCGGCAGCTTCATCATCAAGGTACGTTCTGAGAAGACTGCCCGCAACATCTCGAAGAACACCACCATCATTATCCCCGAACACAAGATTCCCGCTTTCAAGCCCGCAAAGGTGTTCATGGAGGAAGTGAAGTAAGCAATTTCGAAACTCCTTACATCGGACATAATCAATATTAACCTCTAAACTTAGCGTAAAATGCCCAGCGGAAAGAAAAGAAAAGGCCACAAGATGGCCACTCACAAACGCAAAAAACGCCTGCGCAAGAACCGTCATAAGAAGAAGTAAGTGAGGGTCGCCGGCCACGCCGTCAGTCATCGGGATTTTCCGGGCTGTCGGGCCGATGTTCCTTAACTCACAGCTTCAAGTGACGCGGTCTCGCCCGGCATCATCGCCCACTCCCCCGGCGTGAAGCAAGAACCGGCGACGCGCACGAACATCACGCAAGAACAAACTTTTGAGCAGCGGAGGCGAGTCTGCCATATACCGCGCCTCAGGTTTGTTCTTTGCATTTGAAGGGGTACTGTGATAACGGCTCATCTGCGGCGTCGCTACGGACAGGCGGGTTCGGTCACGTACTTTAGTACGCTCCCTTCACCCTTCGTCCTAAGTTCTTTGCATCTGAACCGTTCTGACAGCACCCCTGCCGAACAGTTATCCTCTACCACCCCCGATATGCGGGGTATTTCTCCCTCTCCCAAAATTTAACACATTCACTTTTACTACAGCAATTTTTATGAAAAGCGAACTCATTGTAGACGTTCAGCCCGGCGACGTGTCCATCGCTCTGCTCGAGGACTCCAGGCTGATGTCCCTGCAGCGGGAGGCGCGCAATATTGCTTACGCCGTGGGCGACATATACCTGGCAAAAGTCAAGAAGCTTATGCCGGGCCTCAATGCCGCCTTCGTGAATGTGGGATACGAAAAAGACGCCTTTCTGCACTACCTCGACCTCGGCCCCAACTTCGCCTCGTACAGCGAGTTTCTCAAACAGCTGTTCGCCGACCGCAAGCACGTCCCTGTGCTGTCGCGGATGAAGATGAAGCCCGAAATTGACAAGCACGGCAAAATCACCGACCAGCTTGAGTCGGGCCGCGAGCTGCTGGTGCAGATAGTAAAAGAACCCATCTCGTCAAAGGGACCGCGACTCACCACCGAAATCAACTTCACCGGCCGTTTCATGGTGCTCATCCCCTTCGGCGACAAAGTCTCTATCTCGCAGAAAATCAAGTCCACCGAGGAAAAGGTGCGCCTGCGGCAACTTATATCCTCCATCAAGCCCAAGAACTTCAGTGTCATTGTGCGCACCTCGGCCGAAGGCAAGAGGGTGGCCGAGCTTAACAACGAGCTCAAGACACTGCTGAAATGCTGGGAGGACACCTGCGCCAAGGCTCAGCGCCAGACGGCTCCCTCGCTTGTCTTTGAGGAGGAGAGCCGCATCGAAGGCATGCTGCGCGACCTCTTCAACGAGAACTTCGAGGCCATCCATGTCAACGACAAGGACACCTTCGACACTATCGTCAAGTATGTCAGCCTAATCGCTCCTGACCGCAAGGATATCGTCAGGCTATACGAGAAACCCGAACCCATCTTCGACGCCTTCAACGTCACGCGTCAGATTAAATCGTCGTTCGGAAAAACCGTTTCCTTCAAGTCAGGCGCCTACATCATCATCGAGCATACCGAGGCCCTGCACGTCATCGACGTCAACTCGGGCAACCGCACCAAGGCCGACCAGGATCAGGAGACCAACGCCCTCGAGGTCAACCTCCGCGCCGCCGACGAGATAGCCCGCCAGCTGCGCCTGCGCGACATGGGCGGCATCATCGTGGTCGACTTCATCGACATGGCCAAGAACGAACACCGTCAGGCCCTGTTCGACCACATGAAGGAGATAATGGCTACCGACCGTGCCCGTCACAACATTCTGCCGCTGAGCAAGTTCGGCCTGATGCAGATTACGCGTCAGCGCGTGCGCCCGGCCCTCGACGTGGCCGTCACCGAGGTCTGCCCCTCGTGCTTCGGAAAAGGCGAGATACAGCCTTCGTTGCTCTTTACCGACACTCTGTTCGAAAAGCTCGAATATGCCACCGGCGAGCTCGGTCTGACCAACTTCACCCTCTATGTGCATCCTTTCGTCGAGGCATATCTGCGCAAGGGCTGGCTGACAAATATTTACCGGACATGGCGCCGCAAACTCGGCACAAAGTTCAAGCTCGTCCCGGACCAGTCGCTGGCCTATCTGCAGTACCGCATCGTCGGCGCCGACGGCAACGAGGTTGACGTAAAGCAGGAAAAGGACACCGACTCGGCCTCGCTCGAAAAGACGCGCGAGAAAGCCGCAGCCCGCGGCGGACAGCCCGTCGAGGACATCATCGCCGCCAGCGAAGCCCTCGCCAACGAGCCCCGCGAGCCCAAAAAGAAAAAGAAGAAGTCCAAGGCCGCCAAGGCCGAGTCTCCCGCACCGGACACTGCCGAAAAAGCCGTTGACAAGCCGGCGGAGGAAACCGCTGAAAAGCCTAAGCCGGCAAAAGAGCAGCCTGCCAAGTCTGAAGCTCCTGCGGCTGAGGATAATCCAGTAGCCGGGACGGCAGAGACAAACGCCGAAGCTCCTGTTGCTCCCAAAGCCCCCAAGACACCGAAGGCTCCCCGGACACCCAAGGCTAAAAAGGCATCCGAGCCCGAGACGGCCAAGCCGGAGTCTGAGGCGGCAGTCCCGGAGGCGGCAGAGGCCAGGCCTGCCGATGGAGAAACAGCCGACAACGCTGACGGAGAGCCTCTGGCCGAAAAGCCTCGCAAGCCCCGCCGTCGCGGAAGCCGCGGCCGCGGCCGCAGCAAAAAGGAAGGCGCCAACAGCGACCTGTCCATGAATCCAGCGGCCCTGCTGCCCGCCCACGAAAGCGAAGGCAACGACTGACCGCCCGCGAGACCACGGCCGCCCATTAGGCGATAACTGACCACCGGTCTCACCGGCAAGAAACACATCGTATCCCACACACGGCGCTGCAAAGGCGCCTGCCCTACGGGGGCTGACCTGGCAATGGTTGGTCCCCGTTTTGTATCCTCAGATGGCCGTCTTTCTCTCAAAACCGCCTAAATAACTGTCCGACAAAGAAAAAACAAGCATTGATAACATATTTTCACATTTTAATTGCTTAAAAATTTCATTATTAGGAATTTTATTGCTTACTTTGCACCGCGAAAATAGAAATCACTAATTAAAACCACACTATTATGTCAGAAGTTACCGATCGCGTAAAAGCTATCATTGTTGACAAACTCGGCGTAGACGAAGGCCAGGTTACAGAAACCGCATCTTTCACCACTGATCTGGGTGCTGATTCACTCGACACCGTTGACCTCATCATGGAGTTCGAAAAAGAGTTCGGCATCAAAATTCCCGACGAAGAGGCCGAGAAGATTCAGACCGTAGGAGACGCCATCGCCTACATCGAAAAAGCCAAATAAGTTGCATCCCCGCACGGGAGGCATCAAAAGCATCACATTTCGCTGCAGGCTCGTAAAAGCCGCGCAAATACGAAAAGATGGAATAAGTCGCCCGCTATGCTGAGCGACTTTTTCAACTAATAAACAGATATAAGTGAGGTTCGGACTGTTTCGACAACCTCGATGCATAAAACCTCTCACCATTGTTGCGGATGTCCGCAGCTCATTCATCAAAAATTCAAGATGGAACTGAAACGAGTAGTAATCACCGGCATGGGCGCCATCACACCCCTCGGCCACGATGTCGAGACAACATGGGAAAACGCTAAGAACGGCGTGAGTGGCGCCGGCCCCATCACACATTTCGACGCCTCGCTGTTCAAGACTCAGTTTGCCTGCGAGGTCAAGGATTATAACCCCAACGACTACTTCGACCGCAAAAAGCAGCGCCAGCTGGACCTCTATGCCCAGTATGCCCTGATTGCCGCCCGTGAGGCCGTCAAGGACGCTGCCCTTGAGGAAGATGCCGAAGCCGGCAAGGTCAACCGCGACCGTGTAGGCGTTATCGTCGCTGCAGGCATCGGCGGCCTCCACACCTTTGAGGAGGAAGCCGGATATTATGCCATGCACGAGGCCGACGGCCCCAAATACAGCCCATTCTTCATCCCCAAGATGATTGCCGACATCGCCAGCGGTCACATCTCGATGGAGTATGGCTACCATGGCCCCAACTACGGCGTGGTCAGCGCCTGCGCATCGTCCAACAACGCCATCGTTGACGCCTTCAACCTCATCCGTCTGGGCAAGGCCGACGCCATCCTCACCGGTGGTGCCGAGGCCGCTGTCTTCCCTGCAGGCGTGGGCGGTTTCAACTCGATGCACGCCCTCTCCACCCGCAATGACAGTCCCGAGACAGCTTCGCGTCCATTCTCTAAGAGCCGCGACGGTTTCGTCATCGGCGAAGGCTCGGCCGTCCTCGTCCTCGAGGAGCTCGAACACGCCCTTGCCCGCGGTGCAAAGATTTATGCCGAAGTAGCAGGCGGCGGCCTTAGCGCCGACGCTTACCACATCACCGCCACGCATCCCGAAGGACTCGGTGCCGTTCTGGCAATGCAGGCTGCTCTCGACGACGCCAACATGAAGCCCGAGGACATCGACTACATCAACGTCCACGGCACCTCGACTCCCGTCGGCGACATAGGCGAGGTCAAGGCCATCGTCAAGCTGTTCGGCGAGCACGCCTACAAGCTCAACATCTCGTCCACCAAGTCGATGACCGGCCATCTCCTCGGTGCCACCGGCGCCATGGAAGCCGTGCTGAGCGTCAAGACCATCACCGACGGCATTGTACCTCCTACCATCAACCATGAGGAAGGTGACGAAGACGAGGAGATTGACTACAATCTCAACTTCACCTTCAACAAGGCACAGAAGCGCGAGGTCCGCGCCGCCCTCTCCAACTCATTCGGTTTCGGCGGCCACAACGCCTCCATCATCGTCAAGAAATTCGAGAAATAAGTTGTCGTAAGACACTTGCCCGATGCAACCACGCGGGGCTGCGCCAACCGGCGTGGCCCCGCGCTGCTTGAAAGGGTGTGGAGGGTCTTTAGGGTCTTTAAGGTCCCTAAGGTCTCTAATGACCCTAAAGGCCTTAAACCCTTAGAGCTTTTGAAGATTCCAAATCGAAGTGCAAAACTTTGAGTTGAGAATTACTCATTCTCCTC
>JBJFEE010000035.1:0-25985 GCA_051890455.1 Muribaculaceae bacterium | reverse complement strand
TAAACATGCCAAAGGCATGTCCCTACATTTAGGCTATTTTGACACAGCCTCTTGGCTATTTTGTCCAGCCCCATTTCAATTTTTATTTTCATTTACTCTTTGATGTCGTCGCCGTTGAGGATGTTGATTTGCTGGCGGACGGACTCTTCGTGGACGGCGGATAGAACGGTGCGCATGAACTCGGCGCCCATATGCATGTCGACAGCTGCCTTGACGCGGTCGTTCATGATGTCGCCGTAGCGCTTGGCCTGGACTACGGGCATCGAGTGCTCCTTTTTGTAGCGGCCGATTTCGCGGCAGACGCGCATGCGTCGGTTCAGCACCTCCAGCAGCTCGTTGTCGATGCGGTCGATTTCGCGGCGCAGCATGGCCAGGTTTTCGGTGGTGGCGTGCTCCTCGCGCAGGACGAGGGTGCTGAGGATGTAGTGCAGCGTCTCGGGCGTAATCTGCTGCGAGGCGTCGCTCCAGGCGCAGTCGGGATTGCAGTGGCTCTCGATGATGAGTCCGTCGAAGCCCATGTCGAGGGCCTGCTGCGACAGCGGTGCTATCAGTTCGCGCTTGCCGCCGATATGGCTGGGGTCGGTGATGATGGGCAACTGAGGCAGACGGCGGCGCAGCTCCAGGGCGATGTGCCACTGGGGCAGGTTGCGGTAGATATGGTGGCCGTAGGCCGTGAAGCCTCGGTGGATGGCGCCGAGACGACGGATGCCGGCGTTATAGAGGCGCTGGAGGGCACCTATCCACAGGTCGAGGTCGGGGTTGACGGGGTTCTTCACCAGCACGGGACCGCTGAACTTGCGCTCGGCAAGAACATCGGCAATCTCCTGCATGGCGAACGGATTGGCCGATGTGCGGGCGCCTATCCACAGGATGTCCACACCGGCGTCGATGGCGGCCTCGGTGTGGAAGCGGTTGGCGATTTCGGTAGAGGTGAGCATGCCCGTCTCCTCCTTGACGCGGCGCAGCCAGGGCAGGCCCACGACGCCTACGCCCTCGAAACCTCCGGGGCGCGTGCGGGGTTTCCAGATACCGGCACGGAAAATCTTCACGCCGGAGTCCTTTAGCTCGCGGGCTGTCTGCATCACCTGTTCCTCGCTCTCCGCCGAGCACGGGCCGGCGATGATAATCGGATGCGGAGCTTTGCCAGTTTCCTTGTCTATGATAATAGGCTCAAGGCCTTCCATGCTTATTTCTGCCATAATTTTGAAAAGTGTTATTTTGCTTGGATTGTAGGGATGCTCCCTGAAGCATCCGAAACCAGATCCTTGTTTGCGGATGCACCGGGGTGCATCCCTGCATCAGTCAAAATTCTTATTTTGTGGATGCGGCCGCGATGCGGCCGGCGGCTTCGCGGAGTTTTTCGGCGGGGGCGCAGAGGCTGATGCGGACATAGCGGTCGCCGTTTTCGCCGAAGATAAACCCGGGGGTGATGAACACTCGGGCCTCGGCGAGTATGCGGTCGGCCATGGCCTCGCCGCTTGCCTCGCTGTCGGGGATACGTCCCCACAGGAACAGACCCGACTGCGACGGGTCGATGCTGACGCCCATTGCGGCCATAACCTCCTCGGCGGCGGCGCGGCGACGGCGGTATTCGGCGTTGAGCGCCCCGAACCAGCCGTCACCCATGCTCAGAGCCTTTGCCGCGGCCAGCATGAGAGGCTTGAACTGACCGGAGTCAATGTTACTCTTGACCTTCAGTATGTATTGAATGAACTCGGGCTTGCCGGCCACCATGCCCATGCGCCATCCGGCCATGTTGTGGGCCTTGGAGAGCGAGTTGAGTTCGACCGCGGTGTCGCGTGCGCCGGGTACCTCGAGAATGCTCATCGGTTTGTCGTTGAGGATGAACGAGTATGGGTTGTCGTTGACGATGAGGATGCCGTGCCGGCGGCCGAAGTTGACGGAGCGTTCGAAAGTCTCGCGGCGTGCGCGGGCTCCGGTAGGCATGTGCGGGTAGTTCAGCCACATCAGCTTTACTCCCGACAGGTCGGAGGCCTCAAGGGCGTCGAAGTCTGGCTGCCAGCCGTCCTTTTCGGTGAGGGGATATTTCACTATCCCGGCGCCGACGAGCTTGCTCACCGAGGTATAGGTCGGGTAGCCGGGGTCGGGAACCAACACCTTATCGCCGGGGTTGAGGAAGGCCAGGGAGATGAAGGTGATACCCTCTTTCGAGCCTGAGAGGGGCAGAATTTCTGCCGCCGGGTCGAGGGTGACGCCGTAGTATCGGGCGTACCAGTCGGCGAAGGCCTTGCGCAGCTCGGGCACGCCGATACCCAACTGATAGCTGTGCGTGTCTGAGCGCCGGGCCTGCGTACACAGGGTTTCGATGGCTTCGGCAGGCGGCATCATGTCCGGGCCGCCGATGCCCAGCGATATTATGTCGAGGCCGCGGGCGTTGAGCGCCGCTACCTCTTTCATTTTGCGTTGCAGATAGTATTCGCCGACGCCGCTGAGGCGGTCGGCGGGTTTTATGTTGTTGCTCATAGCTGTTCGTCGGTTTTGAATTCGCGGTATTCGCCCAGTACTCGGAAGTCGCTCAGAAGCGGGCGTATTGCCGATATGGCCTGGCGGTAGCGGGTAATGTTGTCGAAGGTGACGTCAATGTAGAAACGGTATTCCCACTCGCGGCCTATCAGCGGCAGCGACTGTATCTTGCTGAGGTTGATGTCGTAGAACGACAGGATGGCGAGGACACTCGACAGGGCACCCTTGGAGTGGGGCAGGGTAAAGACAAGCGAGGCCTTGTCGATGCCTTTGTCATCGTTATTCGCATCGTGGCTAAGGGCCAGGAAACGCGTGTAGTTGTGCTTGTTGGTCTCGATGCCGGCCTGCAGGATTTTCAGACCGTAGAGGTGTGCGGCCAGTTCGCCACAGACGGCGGCGACGCCGCGGCGGCCAGCCGCGGCGATGTCGCGTGCCGAACCGGCGGTGTCGAAGTCCTCCACCATGCGCAGGTGGCGGTAGCCGCGCAGAAATTCCTCGCACTGCATGAGGGCCATGGGGTGCGAGTGCACCTCGCGGATGTCGGATATAGTCTGGCCGGGCATCGCGCACAGCACATGCGAGATGCGCATCTTCCACTCGCCGGTGACGGAGAGGCGCGAGCGGCGCAGAAGCTCGTGGTTGGGCAGAATGCTGCCCGCGATGGTGTTGTCGATGGCCATTATCGCCGAAAGTGTCGGGTCGGCGTCAAGAGCCTCGAACATGGCCGGGAACGTCTCGCACTCCACTGTGCAGACGTCTGCCGGTGCGTAGAACGAGCGCGCGGCGGCATCGTGGAAGCATCCCGCGATTCCCTGGATGGCCACGCGCACGGGGGCCTTTGTATTGTCGCGGGTCTGTGCTTTATTCAGTCGGGGTTGGTCTTGCATTGAGATAATTACATAAACATCCGCCTTCGTTTCGGTGCCGAAAGCGGACTATATGTAAGTTTCAGAAATTAGTTATAACATTTATTAAATTTGACCCTTATGATATTTTGAATTCTTGCTTCGCAAGCGCTGAAGCGATTACTTTTGAGTGCTTCTCGAGTTTTCACGCAGTCGTTTAGCTCGCTAAACTCCTTCATTCAAACCCGAAAATCATCTCAAAATCTCTTTAAATATCCATAAGCTAATTTTTTCAACTTACTTAGATGTGCAAATATACGACAAATCCGT
Source organism: Muribaculaceae bacterium (assembly GCA_051890455.1). Classification (GTDB taxonomy): domain Bacteria; phylum Bacteroidota; class Bacteroidia; order Bacteroidales; family Muribaculaceae; genus CAG-873. Next base: position 22,326 of record JBJFEE010000035.1, on the reverse strand, counting down.
CACCGGGACAACAAACAGGCACAAAAAAGGGATGACGTGTTGCAAAAGAGAGCTAAATGATGGTAACAGCCATAGAAACTTAGAGCTTGTTTAATAATAAATGTTAACGGCAGGGCTGTCAGTCGTCGAGCAGATTTTCATTTGAGATGAGGAAGTTATGAGGTTCCATAACGACCGAAGAACAAATGGAAAGATGCCGGCGAATGACAGCTCTGCCGTCAACATTTATTATTAAACAAGCTCTTAGCTTGCTGCAGTGGCAAAATAGCCGCGCAGTATGTTAAATTGAGTTAAAATACGGCGTAATATTTGGCCGGTATGCGCAAATGTAGTACCTTTGTCCCCGCAAAACACCGCGGAGTAGAGCAGTGGTAGCTCGTCGGGCTCATAACCCGGAGGTCGTTGGTTCGAGTCCAGCCTCCGCCACAAAGTAAAATCCATTCCCCAGCCGGGGAGTGGATTTTGACTTTTTGGGGGTCTTTAGGGTCATTAAGGTCCCTGAGGACCCCATTAAGGACCTTAGGGAAAAACAAAACGGGCCGGCGCTTTTGCGTCGGCCCGTTTTGTGGGGTTGTTGGATTATTCGAATTCGATGACTACGGCGTCGGCGGCTACGGCCTGGCCGGGAGCGACGAAGATGCGCTTGACGGTACCGGCCTTGTCGGCCTCGAGGTCGTTCTCCATCTTCATGGCCTCGTAGACAAGGACGGTCTGGCCTTTCTTGACGGCGTCGCCGGGCTTAACCTTGAGCTCGACTATGGTGCCGGGCATGGGCACTGTCAGGACGGGACCGGTGACGGGGGCGTTCATGTCGACTTTGGTCTCGGCTGCGGCTTCAGCTGCTGCGGGAGCTTCGGCGGCCTTCTTGGCGTCGAACTCCTCTTTGCGGCGGTTGCGCAGGTACTTGACGGCGACGTTGGGGAGCAGCTCGAGCAGCAGGGCCTCCTCGTTGTTCTTGGCGAGTTTGACGCCGCCGAACTCGGTAAGTTCGGGGTTTTCGGGACGCTTGTATGTGCTGGTGTCATAGGCGACCTCGACGGGGCTGCCGGTGATTTTCTCGCGGAACTCAGCCTTGACGGGCACGGGAGTGTGGCCGTATTCGCCCTTGACGAGTGCGGTGAATTCGTTGGACTTGGTGGAGTAGTCGGGACGTCCGCTTGCGCGGTCGATGGCTACCATCACGGCCTGCGAGCCTACAATCTGGCTGGTGGGGGTTACCAGGGGCACCAGACCGGCGTCACGGCGAACCATGGGGATGAGCTTCATGGCTGCCTCGAGCTTGTCGGAGGCGTTGAGGGCCTTGAGCTGGGCTACCATGTTGGAGTACATGCCGCCGGGAACCTCGGCGTTCTTGACGAGCTCGTTGGGCTTGGGGAAGCCGAAGTAAGCCTCGATGGCGTGGCAGGCGTCGAGCAGGGTGTTGTAGTCGGCGGCCTTGGCGGCGGCTACGGCGCGGTCGAGCTGAGCCTCGATGTCGGCGGGGAGCTTGTCCTTGAGGGGGTCGAAGTTCTTGGGGAAGTGGTCCTTGTTCATATCGTAAGCGGCGAGGCTCTCGCGGGCACCGCGCAGGTGGTCGCGGATTTCGCCTACGGCCTCCATGTTGACCTCAAGCTCTACGCCGAGTTTCTGGCAGAAGAGGTATATGAGCTCGATGGCGGGAGCGGCCGAGCCGCCTCCGAACCACCAGATGTTGGTGTCGAGGATGTCGACGCCGTTGAGGATGGCCATCACCGACGAAGCCAGGCCGTAGCCGGGGGTGCAGTGGGTGTGGAAGTCGACGGGAACCTTGACCTCCTGTTTCAGGCGGCCGATGATGTCGGCGGCGCGCTGCGGAGTGACAAGACCGGCCATGTCCTTAAGGGTGATGATCTTGGCGCCGAGGGCCTCCATGGCCTTGGCCTTCTCGACAAAGTATTCGGTGGTGAATATCTTCTCGGGCTCGGGATCCTGAACCTCGATGGTCTCGGTCTTCTTGATGAGGCCGAAGAATGATTTCTTCTCGACTGTCTCGGTGTGGGTGGTGGGCACCCACTTGGGGTCGACGGTGTAGCATACGGCGCCGTCGGCGATGCCGCCGAGGCCGTTGATGAGCTTGATGGACTCCTTGACGTTGTCGATGTCGTTGAGGGCGTCGAAGATACGCATCACGTTAAGGCCGTTCTTGATGGCCTCCTCGTAGAAGCCCTTGAGGACGAAGTCGGGGTAGGGCTTGTAGCCGAAGAGGTTGCGGCCGCGCGAGAGAGCCGACAGCAGGCTCTTGCCCTTCATGGCCTTCGAGATGGTGCGCAGACGGTCCCAGGGGCTCTCGTCGAGGTAGCGCATCACCGAGTCGGGGACGGCGCCGCCCCAGACTTCCATGATGTAGAAGCCGGCGTTTTCGTAGTAAGGAAGCAGTTTGTCGATTTCGGCCTGGCTCAGGCGCGTAGCGAACAACGACTGCTGACCGTCACGCAGGGTGAGGTCGCGGATTTTCAGTTTGCGATTTGCCATAGGTATAGGTTATTAGTTTTGTTGTGTTTTAAATGGAAATTTCAATAGTTTAAGGCCGTGCATCCCGGGGTCGGGAAGGCGGCTGGAATAGGGTTGTTATGTCTGTGCCCGGTTAACGTTTGGCAACATCTCCGAGGACTGTCGCAAAGTTATCGTATTTTTTTTGAAATAAAGAAATTTTTCTGCATTTTTTTGTCAAAAAATGAGTAAATTTGTACCCGAGTAGCCCGAAAGGCCGCCTGCACGGCCGTGACAGGCTATGTTGAACTTAGATGCAGGCTCTCTGTTATAAGTTATAGTTTCTAATATAAACCGCTGTAATTCAGCGCACCAAGTACTGTTCAGCATGTTCAATTTCTTCAGCCGTTCAAAAGGCGCGGACCAGTTGTGGTTCGAGACCGATATACACTGTCATGTTATTCCCGGCGTAGACGACGGATGCCCCGACGCCGACACCTCGGTGGAGGTGCTTGGCCGTATGCACGACCTGGGTCTGCGCCGCGTCATAGCCTCGCCTCACGTCACCGAGGTTACTTTCGAGAACGACCGCTCTACCCTTGAGCCGGCCTATCAGACCCTTAAAGAGCGGATGAAGGATGACGCCGGACTGGCCGGCATGGAGCTGTTCTATTCGTCCGAAAACCGTATAGACGGACTGTTTACCGACAATTTCGAGAAAGGCAATCTGATTACCGTTCCCGTCAACGACGAAAAGTATTTGCTGATTGAGAACGCCTTCATGCAGGAGCCGTGGGACCTCGACAACCTCATTTTTCAGATGCAGGTGCGCGGTTACAGCCCTATCCTCGTACACCCCGAGCGATTCATATATTATCATGAGAACCCCGAGCGTCTGGCACGCCTGCATACCGCCGTCCCGTTCCAGATTAATGTGCTGAGCCTGGCCGGATATTACGGCAAGCACATACGCAAGTTTGCCGAGTCGCTTATGGACAAAGGCTTTGTCGACTATCTCGGCACCGACATCCACAACACCCGCCATACCGAAGCCATCGCTGAGTACCTCAAATCTTCCCAGTCCGCCCGCGACGCCCGCGTGCTCGCCAACATCAAAAATGATGAGGTTTTCGGCAGAAAGTGAACCGGAAAGCATGACATCGAGGAAGGAAGAATCATAGAAAAACTAATTAGTAATACCTTACAGACCCGGAGCCGGGAAGGCTGTTGCCCCGGTAAGCAAAGGGTCGGAATATTTGCAAATGAGCAAGGAAAATCCTGACGAAGAGAAAGATATCCGTGGCGAATACGCTTCGGAAGAAGAGCGTATGGCCGAAGAGCAGGCTGTAGCCGCCGAGGACCCTGAGACCGAAGAAGAGCAGGGGGCCGAGGCTGTGGACGGCGAGACGCCCGAAATGGAGGATGTCGACGGCGCTGGCGAGGAGCCGGCGCATGCCTCGGCGCTGCCGTATGTAAGCGGTGCCGTGCCGCCCCGGCATCTGCTGCAGGGAATGTACCAGAACTGGTTCCTGGAGTATGCGTCGTACGTCATCCTTGAACGTGCCGTGCCACACCTTGAGGATGGTCTGAAGCCTGTTCAGCGGCGCATCCTGCACACGATGAAGACGCTCGATGACGGGCGCTTCAACAAGGTCGCCAATATCGTCGGCGCCACAATGCAGTACCACCCCCACGGCGACGCGTCCATCAACGACGCGCTGGTGCAGCTCGGTCAGAAGGACCTGCTGGTGGAGACCCAGGGTAACTGGGGCAACATCCTTACCGGCGCCCCTGCCGCTGCCGGTCGTTACATCGAGGCCCGCCTGTCGCAGTTCGCCCTTGACGTCCTATACAGCCCCAAGGTGACCGACTGGATGCTCAGCTACGACGGACGCAAGAACGAGCCCGTGACGCTGCCGGCAAAGTTCCCGCTGCTGCTGGCGCAGGGCGCCGAGGGTATCGCCGTGGGCCTCTCGTCCAAAATTCTTCCTCACAACTTCAACGAAATCCTCGATGCTGCGGTGGCCTACCTTCACGGCGAGGAATTCGCGTTGTATCCCGACTTTGTCACCGGCGGCATGATTGATGTGTCGCGCTACAACGACGGCGCCCGCGGCGGCTCGCTGCAGATTCGAGCCAAGATAGAGAAAGTCGACAACCGCACGCTTGCCATCACCGAAATTCCTTTCGGCAAGACCACCAACACCCTCATCACCTCCATCATCCAGGCAATGGAGAAGGGAAAGATAAAGGTGCGCAACATCGAGAACCTCACAGCCCGCGAACCACGCATCCTCATCCATCTGCAGCCCGGCACGTCCTCCGACAAGACCATTGACGCGCTCTATGCCTTTACCGACTGCCAGGTCAAGATTTCGCCCAACTGCTGCATTATCGAGGACCGCAAGCCCCGCTTCGTCACCGTCAGCGACGTTCTGCGCAGCTCGGTGGAGCACACGCGAGAGATTTTACGCCGCGAGCTGGAGATTGAGCTCGGCGAGGTGCGTGAGCAACTGTTCTTCGCAAGCCTCGAGCGCTATTTCATCGAGAAGCGCATATACAAGGCCAAGGAATATGAGCAGGCTCCGGACATGGAAGCCGCCATCGCCTTTGTGGACTCGCGCCTTGAACCGATAAAGAAAAAGCTGCTGCGCGACGTCACCCGCGACGACATCCTGCGCCTGTTCGAGATAAAGATGAAGCGCATCCTCAAGTTCAGTTCGGATGACGCCGACCGCCTGATTGCCAACTACAACGACCGCATCGCCGACATCAGGGACAAAATCGAGCATATCACTGATTTCACCGTCGAATGGTATCGCGGCCTCAAACGCAAATACGGCGAGAACTACCCGCGCCACACCGTCCTGCGCAGCTTCAACTCCATCGAGGCCGCCACTGTCGCCGAGGCCAACGAGAAGCTGTACATCGACCGCAACGAAGGTTTTATCGGCACTGCGCTCAAAAAGGACGAGGACACCGAGTATCTGATGAACGTCTCGTCGCTGGACGACATCATCATCTTTTATAAGGACGGCCGCTACAAGGTTGTCCGCGTAGCCGAGAAACTGTTTGTGGGTAAGAACGTGCTCTATGTGGGTGTGTTCAAGCGCAACGACAATCGCACGCACTACAATGTCATCTACCAGAACGGCAAGGGCGGTGCATATTACATGAAGCGTTTCATCGTTACGGGCGTCACCCGCGATAAGGAGTACAATGTCACTCAGGACCGTCCCGACAACCGCGTTCCCGGCAGCCGCATCGTGTGGTTCTCGGCCAACCCCAACGGCGAGGCCGAGGTGGTGCGCGTGACGCTCAAACCCAAGCTGAGACTCAAGACGCTGCAGTTCGACGTCGACTTCGGCGAACTGCGTGCCAAGAACCGCGCGTCGATGGGCAACCTCGTCACCAAGAACGAGGTACACCGCTTCTCGCTGAAGGAGAAGGGCACGTCGACACTCGGCGGCCGCAAGGTGTGGTTCGACTGGGATGTCCTGCGCCTCAACTACGACGGCCGCGGCGAACTGCTTGGCGAGTTCCAGGGCGATGACCGCATCCTGGTAATTCTCAAGGACGGAACGTATTACACCTCCACATACGAGGCCACAAACCACTACGAGGACAATATCCTGCGCATCGAGAAATTCCGCCCGGGACACATCTTTACCGTGCTGTTATACGATGCCGACAACCAGGATTATCCGTATATGAAGAGGTTTGTCTTCGAGCCTACCGTGCGCAAACAGCGCTGGCTGGGCGAGAATCCGGCAAACCGGCTCATCGGCCTGTCCGACCATGCCGGAGCACGCTTCGAGATAACCTTTGGCAGCGGCGACAGTTTCCGCGAGCCTCTCATCGTCGATGCCGCGACGTTCATCGCCGTCAAGTCCATCAAGGCAAAGGGCAAACGCCTGACAACGTACACGATAGACAAGGTTACCGAGCTTGAGCCGGACACTGCCGTGGCCGAGGACCAGGAGGTGGCCGACATGAACATGAACACCGACGGCGGCAACGTCCCCGAGCCGGAGCCTGACCGCCCCGACGACGAGGTGCGCGACGAAATCACGGGCCAGAAGCGTCTCTTTGAAGACGACAGCGAATAAAACTATTTTGACATGCGAAAATTACTGATGGCGTTGTGCCTGGGCCTGGCTTTTTCGGCCACGGCCCGTGAGACTGCCGATAGCGTGCAGGAGCCTAAGCCGTTGCGTCCCGTGCTGTCGGCGTATATGGCCGAGGTAGGCACTGCGCATCTTGCCGACACTTACCTGACGCCCCTGCGGTATTCGGGTATGCACTACGGCCTGGCTTACGAACGGATGCAGGCGATGAAGGCCTCTCCGGAGAACTGGATTATGCAGCTTGACGCCCGCATTGACGTCGACCGCGTTCTCAACAACCCCGTCCGCAACGCTGTCATGTGGAACGGCAATCTTGACTTGCGCTGGGCTGCCATGCGTCGTTGGAAAGTCTGGAACGGTCTAACACTTGGCGTCGGCCCCGGTATCTGTCTGCGCGGCGGAGTGCTGTACCTCTCGCGCAACGGCAACAATCCGGCTTCGGCAAAGGGTGCGATAACGTTTGACGCGCGCGGCATTGCCTCGTATCCTGTTACCATCGGCCGTCTGCCCGTGTTGTTCCGCTACGAGGCGTCGCTGCCGGTGACAGGAGCTTTTTTCTCTCCCGACTACGGCCAGCTGTACTACGAAATCTGGCTGGGCGAGCGCTCGGGCCTGTGCCACGGTGCCTGGTGGGGCAATTACTTTGACCTGGACAATCTGCTCACTGCCGATTTGCGCCTGGGCGGCACGACGCTGCGCATCGGTTACCGCAATCACGTCCTTTCCACCAAAGTCTCGGACATCGTCTCGCGCCGCGTCACACACGCTTTAGTGATAGGCATTGCCACCGAGTGGCTGTCGCTGTCACCGCGCCGCAAGGCCACGGATGTCCCCGTTGTTTCCCCGCTATACTGACGCCGTTATGAAAAAAACGATTTTGGCATTTATCGCGACACTGGCGGTGGCCTCGGCGCTGACGTCGTGTCATTCCATTCCCGAATACGAGAACACCGGCAAGGGTAATTTCGACCAGCTGTGGACGCTCTTCGACGAGCACTACTGCTTCTTCGGTGAGGATGGTGTTGACTGGGACTCGGTCTATCGCGCCTATTCGCCGCGCGTCGCAGGCTGCCGGACGCAGCGCGAGCTGTTCAACCTCTGCGCCGACATGGTAAACGAGCTACGCGACGGACACGTAAACCTGGCGGCTCCTTTCGCCACATCTTATTATAAGAAGTGGTGGAGCGACTACCCGCAGAACTATGACGGGCGCATCGTCGAGGAAAACTACCTCTTTTTCGGCGGCCAGCAAATCGGCAGCATAACATACGCCATTCTCCCGCAGAATATCGGCTACATCTCCATTCCCACCTTCAGCAGCGGTATCGGCGAGGGCAACCTCGACTATGTGCTCAACTATCTGGCTATCTGCGACGGGCTGATTATCGATGTCCGCGACAATGGCGGCGGCAACATGGACAATGTCGAGACATGGGTGTCGCGCTTCATCACCAAGCGTACCCTCGCCGGCTCCATCTGCCACAAGACCGGCAAAGGCCACAATGATTTTTCCAAGCCTTACGAATACTACTACGAGCCGTCGGCGGGCCATCTCCTATGGGGCAAGCCCGTGGCTCTGCTGACCAACCGGAGCACATTCAGCGCCGCCAACAATTTCGTGTCGATAATGCGCCTTCTTCCCAAAGTCACCCAGATTGGCGACGTCACCGGTGGCGGATGCGGCATGCCCCTGTCGTTTGACCTTCCCTGCGGCTGGACCGTCCGCATGTCCGCCTGCCCTGTCTACGACCCGCAGGGCAACCTCACCGAATTCGGCCTCCCGCCCCACATCTCCGTCACCCAGACCCCAGCCGACCTCGCCTCAGGCCGAGACCCCATCCTCGACACCGCCATCTCCCACCTCACCCACAACACCGCCCCGGTCCTCCCGTAAAGTCTTATGCTGAAAAAGGACATGCCTGACCGACTTGGTATCACAGGATGTTTCGGAGGATGGTCCAGATGAGCATTAGGGAGAGGTAAATCCAGGCCATGGTTTGGCCGAGGATGAAATGGCGGATTTTTTCTATTCGTGGGCCTTTAAGGAATTGGATGATGATGACGGCGAAGAGGTAAATGGTAACTATTACCAGAAATGGATTATATGCTATGGCCTCTTTTATGCGGAGATGCAGCAGTGCATGGACGGCACGTTGCCCGCCGCATCCGGGACAGTCATAGCCGGTGAGATATTTCACCGGGCATTTATAGCTGAACCCTGCTGTCATCGGGTCGTGAACGAATAAAAATGCGATGGCTATCACGAAAACAATAGCCATCGCATATAATAAAATTCGTTTCTGTGCCATGCTTATAAATCTACGGCCGACGATGACACTGCTGCAAATATGAAGAAGAAATAAATGAAGATATATAACGCTACCAATATTACAGCACTGATTAAGGAAGCCAATGCCCAGTTTTTTGCTTTGGCAGCGGCTTTTTCCGCTTCTTCGTATTCTCCGTTATACCATAGGCTGTCTACTTTTGAGGAGTAGACGATTGAAACGATGCCTAAAGGGATACAGCACATTACTGTAGAAAGAATTGCCCACACCATGTAGTTGTCGGGCTTGTGCGCAGGCTCGTAAGACCGATTTCGGGACTGATTAAAGGAACCCGGTCCAGGCGGACAGGGAGGAACGGAATTTAAAAGGCAGATAAGCTCGGGAACCTGACATGCAGGGGTCCATCCGCTAAAATCCTCACGCCATACCATACTGTCGCGTGTCAGACCAAGGTTTAAAAGCTCTTCGGCAGCAACGGGCCCAATTCGGCGTCCGTCACTGGTCATCATGTAATAATTCATTGGCATCGCTACGGTTTTTGGAAATCAAAATGTATGAGGGTGTGTCAAATTGCGGGAATTTAATGATGTAGGGACATCGCTTTGCGATGTTAAGCCTGAAAACCAACGGTTTGGATAAACATGCCAAAGGCATGTCCCTACATTTAGGCTATTTTGACACAGCCTCTCGCAAAAATACGCATTATTTTTAAATTGGCAATAATCTGTCAATGGATATTTATATGTTTTATATTAACGCTACATCCTGATTGCCAGTCCGACATCGCAAAGCGATGTCCCTACATTGTCTGATACATACGCTTACATCCGGTAACCGTGGGAATATCGGCTGATGTTGTTAAACGTGGTTCACAGTTGGTCGAAGCGGTGGCGGTTGCGGAGGTAGTAGGCGGTGAGGATGTTGCGGCGGGTGTCGGGGCGGAGGTCCAGAAGGTCGGTGGCAGGGTGGGCGGTGTAATCCTGGCGGAGGCGGCGGAAGTCGCGGTGGGCGCGGAGGACGGCGCGGGCGTTGGGGATGTCGAGGGTGATGGCGAACTTGGCGAAGGCGACGGTGTCGAGGAGGCGGCGGACGAAGAGCTTGTGGCGGCGGGTGCTGTCGGGGAGGTTCTTGTGCAGCATCAGCAGGTTGTTGCGGAAGTTGAGGTAGGTCTTGCGCGGATTGGAGGCGGGGAGGGAGCCGCCGCCGAGATGGTAGACGTAGCTTGCGGGGACGACGTATATCTGCCATCCTGCCAGGAGCATACGCCAGCACAGGTCAATCTCCTCCATGTGGGCGAAGAATTTCTCATCAAGGCCTCCGACTTCAAGGTAGACCTTTGTGCGCAGCGTCAGGGCGGCGCCGGTGGCCCAGAATACGGGGATGGGGTCATCGTATTGGCCGTGGTCCTTCTCGCAAGTACTGAAGATGCGTCCGCGGCAATAGGGGAAGCCGTGCTTGTCGATGAAACCGCCCGAGGCGCCGGCATACTCGAAGGTGTCGCGCTGAGTGTCGGACAGGATTTTGGGCTGTACGGCGGCGACATCGGGGTGCGCGTCAAGGAAGTCGATGAGCGGCTCCAGCCATCCGTCGGGCGTCTCTACATCGCTGTTGAGCAGGACGGTGTATTCATAACCCTTTTCGGCGGCGATAGCCAGTGCGCGGTTGTAGCCTCCCGCAAAGCCGTAGTTCTCCGGGAACGGCCATACCTCCACCTCGGGGAAATCCTTGGCAAGAACCTCCAGTGAGGCGTCCGTCGAGCCATTGTCGGCGACGATGACCTTGCCGATGAGGCTTGTGTTGGCGGCTACAAAAGGCAGATAACGGCGCAGCAGAGCTTCGCCGTTCCAGTTGAGTATGATGACGGCGCAGCGCGACGCGGCGTTGCCCGTGGTTTTGTCAGTTATGCTGATTTGCTGTGACATTTGCGGTGTCTTGGGGTATTTTGTGCTTCCAGCGGTTGTGCGACCACAGCCATATTGCGGGGTTTTCGAGGATATTCTTTTCGAGCAGACGGTAGTACAGCTCGGTCAGTGCGTGCTCTGGCATGTCGGCGGCGTTGTCGGCCATCGGCACCACGTCGACGTGGTAGTGGCCGCGCCCGGGTTTGGATGTATGCCAGTATACCACCGTCATGCCCAGACGTCGTGCCAGTGTCTCCGTGCCGGTGATGGCGAGGGTGGGGCGCCCGAGGAAGGTCACCAGGTGTCCCGCATCGCCGTGGCTGGGCTTCTGGTCGCTCATGAAACCAGTCACTGATGCTATGCCCTGGCGGCGCATCTCCACGAATTTGCGCAGGGCCGAGTTTTTGGGGATGGAAATCGAGCCGAAGCGCGAGCGCAACTTGAGCATGAGCCGGTCAAAGGCCTTGTTGCGCAGGGGGCGGTAAATCTGGCAGAAGAGGTCGCCCTGTTCCACCTCACGCTTACAGTGCAGGGTCACCGACGGCGCCCATTCCCAGTTGCCGCAGTGGGCAAAATAGGCCGTTACCGAGCGGCCCTCGTCGAGTGGTCCGGTAATGTGTTCGAGGCCCGACCAGGTGAAGCGGCGCTCCACCTCCTTGTCCGAGATGTGCAGCAGCTTGACGGTCTCTACGATGTAGTCGGCGAAATTGCGGTAGAACTGCCGGCATATCGCCCTGCGCTCGGCCTCCGTCTTGTCGGGGAAACAGGCCGCGAGGTTCTTTGTCACCATGCGTCGGCGGTAGCGTACGACGTGGTATATCAGCACGAAAAGGACGTCGGCGAGGACATACAGCACTGGCAGCGGCAGCAGGGCCAGCGGGTAAAGGAGGCCTAAGAGCAGGTAATACGCTATGTCGGTGCGACGGTCTTTCATTGTTCGGGGACAAGGGTTGCGTGCATGGCCTCGCCGTCATCGGTGACGCTGTCGAGGCGTACGTTGACGATGGTGTTGTCGAGGCGGGCGGGGGCGTCCACCTGTATGCGGATGTAGTTGTCGGTGAAGCCAGACATGGGATGACCCGGCTTGGCGTGCTCGAGCAGGGCGGGGCGAACCTTGCCGACGAAGCTCTGCATGAAATCGCTCAGCTTCTCCTCGCTGAGGCGCAGCATCTGCTGTGTGCGCCGGTGGGCGACATCGGCGGGCACCTTGCCTTCCAGCTCCAGGGCGCGTGTGCCGGGACGCTCGCTGTAGACAAAGACATGGAGGCGGCTGATGGGCAGCGAACGGCAGAAAGCGAGGCTCTCGGCAAAGCATTCGTCCGTCTCGCCGCGGGCGCCGACAATGAGGTCTATGCCAATAAAGGCGTCGGGAATAAGCTCCTTTACCTTTTCGATTTTATGGCGGAAGAGGGCGGTGTCGTAGCGGCGGCGCATCAGCCTGAGCACCGTGTCCGAACCGCACTGCAGGGGTATGTGGAAATGCGGCATGAAGCGCTTCGACGTCGCGCAGAACTCGATGAGCGAGTCGGTCAGGAGATTGGGTTCGATGGACGATATGCGGTAGCGCTCGATACCCTCCACCTCATCCAAAGCGCGGCATAGGCCTTCGAAGGTCTCGCCGGTGCCCTTGCCGAAATCGCCGATGTTGACTCCGGTGATGACAATCTCCTTGCCACCCTCGGCGGCGACGTTGCGGGCCTGCTCGACCATCTGCGCTATCGTGCCCGAGCGGGAGCGTCCGCGGGCGCGGGGGATGGTGCAGTACGAGCACCAGTAGTCGCAGCCGTCCTGAACCTTGAGGAAATAGCGTGTGCGGTCACCCCTTGAACATGATGGCGTGAATTCGCGTATCTCGCGGAAGTCGGTGACCTCGGTATGCTTTTCGTGACCTTCCTTCCAGTCGTTGAGGAACTGCAGCAGCCGGTCCTTCTTGTCGCTGCCGGCGACGACCGCCACGCCGTCGAGCGCGGCCACCTCGTCGGCCTTAAGTTGTGCGTAGCAGCCCGTCACGAGGATGGCTGCCTCCGGGTAACGGCGGTGAAACGAGCGGATGGCCTGGCGGCATTTCTTGTCGGCAACCTCGGTGACCGAGCATGTGTTGACGACGATGAAGTCGGGTGTCTCGCCCGCCTGGACGCGGCGTATGCCGGCCTCGGCGAAGGTGCGCGCCACCGTCGATGTCTCGGCGAAATTGAGCTTGCAGCCGAAGCTGTGGAACAATGCCGTGGTATTCTTGAAGACCGAGTCGTCAGTCATATTCGTTGCTGTTAAAGAATCACCCTCATCGGGTTATGATATGGTCGAAGCCGTTGGTGCCGATGCGGTAGCGGGTCAGGCCCCAGTGGTTGTCGGCGGCGCGTCCCGACAGCGGCATGCCGTAGTTCTCGAAGACGGCGTATGTGCTGTGGCATTTGGGACATTCGGCCTCGTTGTTCTTGTTGATGAACACGCGTACGTCGCGCTGCATCTCGACGGGGCAGGCCAGGTCGTAGACCTGCGGAGTACCGTAGACGTCGCAGACCAGCAGCAGACCGCCGAAGCCGGTGCAGTCCGAGACAACGTAGTAGAACCCCGCGGGCTCGTTGAGGTCTTTGATGAACCGCCGGTGGTCGAGGGCTCCGTGCACGCCGTACACGTCCCAGACCTGCTGGCCGCGGAAGGTCACGTTTACCGGGAAGGCCGGTATGCGTGAGTCATCTATGTGGTCGCAGCCGGTGCCTGTAATGGCCACGGCGACGAGAACGGCAAGACATAATAATTTGCGGAGCATGGCGGAGAGTTTTTAGAGTCCGGCGATGTTGCCCATGGCGGAGCCGAACTGGTCGGCTACCTTCTGCATCTGCGGGCCGATGAGGGGACGCAGCATGGCGGGGATGTCGATGTCGACGTCGGTGGACACCTCGGTCTTGTCGGGTTCGCCGTCAATGGGGTTGAGGTTAATGACCAGGTCAATCTGCAGGGGGAAGGTGCAGGACAGGACGACGCGCCGGTCGTTGCGCTCGGCGACCTTGAAGGTGATTTCACCGGCCTGTTTGGCATCAATGCACACGGTGTCGCGGGTAAAGGTCAGTTTGCCCATTTTCTCGCGGACATCAGCGGGCATGCCCGCGATTTTGTCGTTGAAAAGGGTCATGTCGGCGAATTTGTCCGATATGGCGGCAGCGGGCAGATTGACAACCGATGCTTTGCCAGTGTATTTTGTCATATTTTCGTGAATTTTGGGTTTACGGTTAAAGGGGGATTGACGAAAAACGTCCGGAATGCAGGGACGTGCCTTTGGCACGTTAAGCCGACAGACAACCTGCGGGACAAACATCACAAAGCGATGTACCTGCATTTGTTCTGGCAGATTGCCGGAAGGCCGCGGCATGCCGCGACCCTGCATGGGTCAATGGCACCCGGGAACGCTTCCGTGCCTCAGTGTTTTGACCACTCGGCGGGGTCGTCGCGCCATTCCTTGAGGGTCTGGATGTCGGCCTCCTTGATGTAGTCGGTGGCGACGGCGACATCGAGCATGGCGTTGAAATTGGTGAGGCTGTGGAGCTTGACGCCGGCCTTGCGGATGGCTTTCTCGGTCTGGGGAAAGCCGAAGTCGAACACCGACACCATGCCTACGACCTCACATCCGGCCTGGCGCAGCGACTCGCAGGCTTTGAGCGAGGCTTTGCCCGTCGAAACAAGGTCTTCGACGACAATGACTTTCTGTCCCAGCTTGACGGTGCCTTCGATGATGTTTTCGAGTCCGTGGTCCTTGGGGGTGTCGCGCACGAAGACGTAGGGCAGGCCCAGCTCGTCGGCGACGAGGGCGCCCATGGCTATGGCTCCGGTGGCCACACCGGCCACGCACTCTGCTTCGGGGAACTGCTCGGCGATGACGCGTGCCAGCTCGATTTTGATGAAGGTGCGCACGGCGGGATAGGACAGGGCCTTGCGGTTGTCGGGATAGATGGGCGAATTCCAGCCGCTTGCCCAGGTAAAGGGATTGTCGGGCTGCAGTTTGATTGCGGAAATGCCCAGAAGTTTCTCGGCGAGAATTCGTTCGACTTGTTTCATGATAGCCATTGTGTGTAAGGTGATAGCGCTGATTTATAAATAGCGGAAGTTAATCTCTATGCAAATTTACACCAAATTGCTGTAATATGTTTCGGCAGAGGGTGAAATTAATGCCTCGTTTACAATTATTAATATACGTTTTGATGATTTTTGAAAAATTATGTTGCCGGATACAGTGGCCGTTTTGGAAAAATAGTTCAAATATTTAGCAAAAAACGGAAATTTTGTGCACTGCGTTAAACCTCGGCGCCCGAAATCGCTCAAATTGTAAAGGCCGGAAAGAAAAGCGGTGGCAGAGCCGTATCCGCAGGACTTTCAACAATGAGCATGCTTCTCGCGTTAGTCAATAAGATGTTCAACGTCTAAAAATTCTGATTATGAAAAAATTTTACTCCATACTGACAGCCATGGTAATAGGCGGACTGGTCTGCGCACCTCAGTCGCTCTCGCAGGAACGCGGACGCAAGAATTACGGCGGCGGACATCGCACCGAGCAGCGCGGTCCCGACAAAAACAACCGACCCTCGCGTCCCGGCAACGGCAACAACAGCCGTCCCGGCAATCACGGCAACGGCAACCGCCCCGCCAACGGCAGCAATCGCCCCGATAACGGCTTCCGTCCCGGCAACGGCGGCAACCACAAGCCCGACAATGGGTACCGTCCGGGTAACGGCGGAAACCACAGACCGGACAACGGCTATCGTCCCGGCAATGGTGGCAACCATAAGCCCGACAATGGGTACCGTCCGGGTAACGGCGGAAACCACAGACCGGACAACGGCTATCGTCCCGGCAATGGTGGCAACCATAAGCCTAACAACGGTTTCCGTCCCGGCGGCAACTACCGTCCCGAGCATGGCTATCGCCCCGGCGGTCACAGGCCCAATCACAACTGGCGTCCGCCGTACCACCACCGTCCGCCCCGCATCCCCGGCATGTACGTGCGTCCCTGGCACCGGCCCGTTCCGCCTCCCGGCTTCAGACCCCGTCCCGGCGGTCCCCGTTTCTCGACAATCCTGGGCATAACCTTAGGCACGGCCCTCAACCTGTCGCTGAACGCACTTATTAACGGCGGCTACACCGTCACCGGCTACGGTCCCTCGGCTGTATACCTCACCGGAGTCAATCTTTACGGCTGCTACTGGCCCAATGCCACGCTCAACTACGTCAACAGCAACCTCCGCGGCAGCGAGTTCGTCTACTCCACCTACGGCTATGACCGCTCCCGTTACGACATGCTGTACCGCCAGATGACCAACACCTACGGCGTCCCCATCGCCACCAACGTCAACGGCGCCCGTGTCTCCGCCACCTGGTGGGGTTACAACAACAGCTACATTTCGCTAAACTACTTCCCCGACTACGACGCCGACGGCATCTACCGCTACTACACCGTCCTCTCTATCGGCGACTGACCCGGACAGCAAATAAAACATCCGATAAAAGAACGAGGGTGTGTCAAATTGCGGGAATTTAATGATGTAGGGACATCGCTTTGCGATGTTAAGCCTGAAAACCAACGGTTTGGATAAACATGCCAAAGGCATGTCCCTACATTTAGGCTATTTTGACACAGCCTCGCTTTTGTTTTGGCGGGTGCGCCCTTTCCGCTTTCCGGCATTTCCGGTCGGGAAAGCGGAAAGGGGCATATCTAACATAATAAAAATGGTTATCGGCTCAAAAATACGGAAAATTCTTGGAAAATTGGCTCAATGTGAGCCGATTTTTGCTGATTTATCCCGTGTTTTGAGCCGATTTTATTTTTGGCACATCTGCCTTGACGATATTTTGGCGTGATTGCGCTTTCCACTTTCCAACGCCGATAGGACGGAAAGGCTTTCCGGCATTTTCCGGTCGAGAAAGCGGAAAGGGTGAGGAAAGCGGAAAGGGGGGTGTCAGAACTGGAGGGTGACGCCGAGTAGACCATGGATGGTACCGGGTGACTGGATTTGGGGGGTGATGTTCCAGCGGCGGCAGAGGAGGTTGTCGAGGTCGGCGAAGATGGTGAAGACGGGGGTGAGGGCGTAGGAGGCGCGGAGGTGGAGGTTGCTGACGTTGCGCAGGGAGATGGTGGTGATGTCCCAGTAGGTGAAGTTGACTGGGATGTTTGGAATGCTGTACTGCCCGGCGGTGTACATGCTTGCGCGGCGTCCTGTGCGCCACTGCCAGTCGAGGTCAATCCGCAGAGGCGATATGGGCTTGACGGTGATGGCGGCGCCAAAGACGGCCTGGGCGCGGTCGCGCCACTGCCAGTAGCCGCCGTCGCCCTCGTCGTGGCTTGCTATCTCTGCCGAGGCGCTGACCTTGACGATGTCGCGCCAGCTGTAGGACAGGCGCAGGCCGCCGTACATGCCGTCAAAATCGCGCATCTCCATGATGTCGAAGGCTTTTGCCTTGCTGTATGACTCGGTGCCGGGGCGCAGGTTGAGGCCGCGGGTGTCGCCGGCGAAGACTATGCCGTTGCCGTACCAGTTGTCGGCGTTGCTGTATCCACCCCACAGCTCGGCGCTAAATCCGGCGACGGGGCCGACGGTGATGCCGAGGCCGGCGTCGTAGTAGGCCGAGTGGCGGTACGAGATATTGCCCTGCAGCCACGGGTTGGCCTGCCACATCTGCGACAGCGTGTTGAGCACGGCGTCGCCCTTGCCGCGTAGCCATACGCCGAACATCTCCGAGGGGGTGTATTCGACGCGGACATCGGGCATGAGGTATGTGTCGTTTCCCTCGCCGACGCCGACGGGAACGTTTACGCCCAGCTCGAGCCTGAGGTTGTCGGTGGCGAGGCGGTAGGACGGACGCAGTCGGATGAAGCCGCGGGTGACGCTGCCGTAGTTGCTGTAAACCGTGGCGGGAACGGCTGCGGCGACGTGGTCGGCTATGAGAGCGGGGGTGAAAGTGCCGTCACCGCTTATCGACTGCAGCTCGCCCTCGATGTCGATGCCCCAGCTGTGGCGCTTCCACAGGCGGCGGTAGGCCACGTCGAAGCCGACGTTTGTCTCGCTCAGTGACTTTACAGCGCGGCGGCCGAGGGTGTAGTCCGGGTCAAAGAACGCCGACATTTTCTCTGCCGGCAGCTCCTTGCCGTAGCCGAAGTGGCTGACACCGGCGCCGAGGCGGTAGGCGTTCTTGCCCGTCTTGCCGTCCCAGTCGACGCGTATGCCGAGGTCGGTGGCTGTGCGGTCGTAGTCATGGGCGATGTTGGGCAGACGGCGTGCGTCGGCCATAAATCCCGCCGATGCCGTCAGCGTGCCTCCGGAGAATACGAAGTCGCCGTCCAGGCCGAGGCGGAAGTTGTTGAAGCGGTCGCTGACACGGTCTCCGTCGCCGTCGTATCCGGCAATCTGCGCCGAATGCTGACGCCATGACGCGCCGTTGTACTGGAACCATACTCCGGCGTTGTACCGTGCCGTGCGCAGCAGGTCATAGCCTGCCGAGGCGGCCAGGTTGAAGGCGGGGAGATAGCCGATGGCGGCGTATCCGCGGTAGGGCTGGATGTAGAGCGTGTCGTTCCAGGGCGCGGGCTCCAGCAGGGGCATCACGTGGCGCAGGCGGCCCAGGCCGGTGTACTCGGCGGTGCGCAGGTCGGGCATCTGCATTTTCGGGGCCACAATCGACGGCGCCACCGAGGCGGGACGTACCACGGGACGCTCGGCGGGCTCAATCTCGCGGTTGACGATAATCTCTTTGCTGAGGGGCTGCTGGGCCTGGGCCACGGCGGCTGTCAGGACGGCGGCGAAAGCCGCTGTATATTTCATGTTCATTGCTGTATGATGAATCGGGGAGAATGGTTGGAGTTCTTTATTTGGGCAGGCGACGGTCAATCATGTTGAAGATGTCGGGCTCGGTGCCATTGTAGTTCTCGCGGACGGCGCGGAGCAGGTCGTCGGCCTCATTTTTGCGGCCGAGGCTGTTGTATGCGTCGGCCAGGACGATGAAGCCGCGGGCGAGCCAGTAGCCGTGGGGCGTGCCCGAGTCGGTGAAGGTTCCGGCCACCTTTGCGGCCTCGGCGGCGTTGCCTCCGTCAAGCAGAGCCTGGGCGAGGTATACCGCCGACATGGCTCCGTATACGTCGTCGGTCTGCGCGGCCAGCGGGCTCCAGGTCCTGACTGCGGCGGCGTTGTCGCCTTTGAGCTGACGGGCAAGGCCGAGGGAGAACCCGGCCTCAGTCTTTACGCCGGGACCGGCGGTGGACGATGCGAGCAGGGCCTCGGCGGCGCGCTCCATCTCGGCGGGACGGCTGAGTTCGCGGGCCACGCGCATGACGCCGGTGCGGGCCTCGTCAAGCAGGGCGGGCGTCGAGGCGCGTTTCTCCAGCTCCTGCCAGTCGGTCAGCGCCTTTTCGCCGTTGCCGTGAGCCTGGTCGTATCGGGCCATGACGGCGTAGGCCTGCTCGGCGGCGGCATTGTCGGGCCAGCGCGACACAAGCTGCGAGGCGTAGGTGTATTCGTCGTCGGCCTTGCCGTGTTCGCGGGCGTCCTCGATGAGGTAAGTCAGCGTCTTGAGCGAGCCCGAGCCGTTTACGCCGTAGCGGTCGAGGTATTTCTTGAGCAGAGCCGTGCCCTCGTCCGAAAGATATTGGCGCTCGGCGGTCTCGAAGGCCAGCTTGTCGGCCTGGGTGGCGTCGAAGCGGGGCGCGTTGTCGATGCCGTTGATGAAGGCCATGTACCGGTCCAGCTCGCCGCGCCCGGCCATGATGTTCTTTAGCATCTCGGCGCCCTGTATGCCCTCGTCGCTGGTGGGGAAGGCGCTGATGAGTTTCTTGTATGTATCGATGGCTGCGGGGACGTCGCCGTCGTCGGCCTGCGTGGCGGCCATCTGCAGGTATGCGTTGCGGCCCTGGGTGGTGGCGGGATAGCTGTCGATGAGCTCCTGCCACGTCGCCATTGCTGCATCCTTGTCGCCGGTGCGCAGCTGAGCCTCAGTCATCTCCAGCAGGGCGTCGGCGATGAGAGGCGACGACGGGAACCTGGCCTTGAGCGTCCGCATCCCCTTGAGCTTGGCGGCGAAGTCGCCCGCATAGCCCCGGATGACGGCCTGCTGGAAGAGCGGGTAGTCGCCCACGGCGGGGTTCATGGCGTAGGCGCGTTCGTATGCGCCGGTGGCTTTTGCCCATTCCTTCTGATAGTAGAGGCAGTCGCCCAGGCGCGTCTCGGCGTCGGCCAGGATGTCGCCTCCGAGGTTGCCGGGGCTGGCCGTCAGGCGCTCGAAGCACGACTGCGCTGCGGCGTAGTTGCGTATGCCCATGAAGGCGTATCCCAGGTCGTATTCGGCGACGGGGAAGTTGTCCGTGCGTCTGCCCTTGAGGTAGCGGGACAGCAGCTCGATGGCCTTTTCGTATTTTCCCTGGCGCAGGTAGGCCTCGCCCAGTGCCATCTCCGTCTCCGCGCCGATTTGGGCGTCGTGCGGGCGCAATGCGTAGGCCTGCGAAAGGTATTTCACGGCACTGTCGGCGTTGCCGGCCGTAAGGCTGCGGGCGCCCAGGGTGTAGAGCACGCGCTGTTTGGCAGCCAGGATGCGGCTGTCGGGATTTTTTACGCGCCCGATGGCGGCCAGGGCGGCCTCATAGTTGTTGTCGGTGACGTAGCCGGTGATGACGTAGTCGCGCACCTCGGCGGCATGGGGGCTGTCGGGGAAGTCGGCCAGGAAGCTCTCGAAGGTCCTGACGCTGGAGCCGAAGGGCACGGTGCCGCCGCGGGTCGAGGCCACGGCGTAGTTGTAGTAGGCGTTCTCGCGGGCCTGCGGGTCGTGGTCGAGGCGGAGGGCGCGGTCAAAGGCCATGATGGCGCCGTCGGTGTCGTCAAGGTGTAGGAGCGCCAGGCCGAGGTAGAGGTAGGCGTTCTGACCCATCGCCGAGTCGTCGGCGGTGACGGGACGCAGGGCCGAGGCCGCCCCGGAATAGTCGCCCTGCTGGTATAGGCTGACGCCCAGGGCGTAGAGTGCCGACACGGCGGGAGTGCCCTTGGCCTGCTCCACCGCGGCGACGTATTTGCGCAGGTAGGGGATTGCCGAATTGCCGCTGCCGGCCACGAAGAGGCTTTCGCCCAGGACGCGGTTGGCCTCGGTGACAAAGTCGGCGGGGACGCCCTGACGCTGCAAAAGCGCCTTTGCGCGGGTAAAGGCCTGCTGATAGTTCTCCTCGCGGTAGTCTATCTGCATCAGGTAGTAGTCGGCCATCACGCCCGGCTCGGTGTTGAGGTTGCAGGCCAGGAAGGCCTTGCGGGCGGCGGCGTAGTCGCCTTTAGCGTAGAGGATGTAACCCAGGTAGAAGTCGGCGGCGTCGCCGAATTCCCTGTCACCGCGGAGGGCTGTGAAGGCCTGCGCGGCGCGGTCGGGCTCGCCTAATTTGAGGCAGGTGTAGCCCAGGCGGTAGCGCAGGACGGGCGCCAGCGACGGGTCGGCCAGGGCGTCGGGGTTCAGCTCCTCGTAAATCTTCAGTGCCTCGGCATAGCGGCCCCGGGTGAACAGGCAGTCGCCCACGGCCATGCGCACGTCGGTGCGCTCCGGGGCGGCGCCGTAGCGGTCCAGCCACTGCTCCAGAAGGGCCATGGCGCGGTCGTAGCGTCCGCGGGCCAGCTCCGCCATCGCGCGGGCACGGTCCAGGCGGCGGTGCTCCTCCGGCGTCAGCTCGCGGCTGTTGGCCACAAGACCCAGTTGGTCGATGGCGCCGATGTAGATTTTGCCGTCGTACATGGCCTCGCCGCGGGCAAAGTAGCCGGGGACCTGAGGCGAGTTTATCTGAGCGGCGGCCGACAGCCCCATCGAGGCCAGCACCGCCAACATTGTCAGTCTTTTCATAACAAAACTTTGTGTTCGGTTTTACGGATATGCAAAGTTACGCAAACAATTTCACATAATGCCCTTTGCACCATCCAAAAATGGACATCGGCGGCCTAAAATTTAGCTAAAATTTGGTCGCCGGATGCCGTCGGCGCACAAACACGCCAAAGGGCGCCGTGCCGGTTAAGGTGCAGTGCTGTCGGCTGTTGCGGCGACGGACGGGCCGTCAGAGCTCGGCGTAGGATATTCTGTCGTTGCTCGTAGTTGAAAAGTGTGGTTTAGAGGGCCGGGGGCTTATATTAGGGGCAGTCGCGAAATCAGAATTAAAAATACAATGGATTGATTGTCAATGTGATAAATATTTATGTCTTAGCAGACGGAAATAAGAAATTCCCCCGAACCTCTTGGCAAAGGGCTATTTCGGGGGAAATGAAGTTGAAAACCTTATGGCACAGATACGACAATTTACCTGAAATTCAGCAAGAAATTGCCTTTACAGAGTTTGATTTTTATCAGAGATATGCAGAAACGTTCAAGACCTCTGAATATTTCCACACACTGATACTCTGTAAGACCTGTAACTGGGTCAATATACTTGACACGATTTCTTCGTTTTGATGATCTTTTCATTGTCTTGCTATTTAGACCTCAAAATGTGTCAAGTTTTCTTAGTTCAAGTCAGATGAAAAGGTTCACATTGGCCTGTTCGGCTCGTTCCATATAGCTTGCCAC
>JBJFEE010000034.1:0-26060 GCA_051890455.1 Muribaculaceae bacterium | reverse complement strand
CGTGCTGCTGCCGTAGCGCCTCCAGCCACGCCGCCAATGATGATGATTCTCATGCGCTGGTTTGTTAGGGTTATTGATTTTGATTATACCCAGCCGCCTGATGCCCTCCATCAAGAGTGCAGACTGTACGTTTTCCGTGTTTTTTCCACTTCCAAAGCGTGTCCAGTATTTGCTGTCTCAGGACAGTGAATATATTTGTTTGGTGCAAAAATACTGCTTTTCATTGATTTATCCATATATTCCAGCCACTTTTTGCGCCAAAACGCGATTATTGTAGGGGCAGTCGCGAAATCAGAGCGGATGATATAAAAACGATGAGTTAGAGCGGAAAAAAAATAGAGGAAACTCTACCGGTTAACTCAATTGAGATGAATTAAATGACTATCCCTATATTAATACGCTTTGCGGGGGCGTTTGGTTTAGGGTGGGGGACGTTAAGGTCTTTAAAGTCATTAGGGTCATTAGGGTCTTTAAGGGCTTTTGAGACTTTACTTTGGGACTTTGTGGGGTTTTATGGTGGACAGGGTAGGTAAATGCGTTGTACTTTTATTTTATTTTTTGTAACTTTGCGGCGTGAACAGCCCAGTTAATCTTGCCATCGACAAAGAAACGGTGGCGCAGATGCCCGTGGTGGAGTATCCCGGCGGCATCGGCGCCGTTACTGTTGTGGATACCCCCGAAAAAGCGGAGGCAGCCCTTGCCGACCTCAACCGGTGCACGCACATCGGCTTCGACACGGAGACCAAGCCCACCTTCCAGCGCGGCGCCCACCAGCACAAGGTGGCCCTGCTGCAGCTGTCGACGGGTGCCCACTGCTACCTCTTCCGCCTCAACCGCGAAGGGGTGTTCAACGCCGTCAAGCCCTTGCTTGAGAACCCGAAAATCATCAAAGTGGGCCTCAGCGTCCACGACGACTTCAACGCCCTGCGCCGCCGCGGCGATATCAATCCCGCCGGTTTCCTCGACCTTCAGGACTACGCACGGACGTTCCTCATCTCCGACCTCTCGCTGCAGAAGGTCTATGCCATAGTCTTCGGCGCCCGCATCAGCAAGAGCCAGCGCCTGACAAACTGGGAAGCCGACCGCCTCACCGAGGCCCAGCAGATTTACGCCGCCATCGACGCCTGGGCATGCCTTAAGCTCTACCGCTACCTGCGCGGCGGCTATTTTCACCCCTACGAAAGTCCCTACGTCCATTACGCCGAGGATACCGACGAACCCGGACAGATGCAGGCCCAGGCCTGACTTGCGACCTCTGTACATCTCTTTTTTACCTCTCACCTCTTCACTCCGACCTCAGACTTATGCCATCCCCCACATCTGCAAAAACAGGCGCAAAACGCCGCGTGCCGCGCTCGACCCTCATCCCGCTGTTGCTGCTTATATATCTGGCAGTCATGGCGTATATCGGCTGGGGCAACTATGCCAAGGGCGAGTCATCGGCGCTCTACTATTTCGGCACTATCGGCGTCACGCTGGTCATCATAGTCATCCTGCACTTCAACCTCAAGCGCCGCGAGGCTCTGCGCCGCAAACGCCTCGAAGAGTATCGGCGGCAGGATACCGCTCATCCTGAGGCGGACAAATAATACGACAGACTGTTCACGACAATCCAATCCTATACCGGGAAAAACAAAAAATCAGCATAACCTATGAAACTATTCCACAAACTTTTCGCCGCAGCCGTGGCCATGGTCATGGCTGTCCCGACAGTGAGCGCCCAGACCGCCCCCGTCAAGAACGAGATGCGTTCGGCATGGGTCGCCACGGTGACCAAAGACTGGCCCAAGTCGACGTCGCCTCATGTTCAGATGAACGAGATGATTGAGCTTCTCGACTCGCTGAAGGCCAACAATATGAACGCCATATGCCTGCAGGTGCGCTCGGAGTGCGACGCCATCTATCCGTCGTCGTACGAGCCCTGGGCCCAGGTACTCACCGGCAAGCGCGGCACCGACCCCGGCTACGACCCCCTGGCTTTCGCCGTCGAGGAGGCACACAAGCGCGGTCTTGAGTTCCACGCCTGGATCAATCCCTACCGCTACGAGTCGTCAAAGAACAAATACGGTGAGGCCGACTACCGCAAGGACCATCCCGAGTGGCTGCTGACCGGCACCACCGGCGTCATCCTCAACCCCGGCATGCCCGAGGTGCGCCAGCGCGTATGCGATGTCATTAAGGAAATCGTCACCAAGTATGACATCGACGGTGTGCTTTTCGACGACTATTTCTACTTGCCCGAGGGTACGCCCCTCACCCTTGACGTCGACCTTTACAATGCATACAAGGCCGCAGGTGGCTCGGGCGCACAGCAGGACTGGCGTCGCGAAAACGTCAACCAGATGGTGCGCGAAGTCAACAACACCATCAAGGCCGTCAAGCCCTGGGTACGTTTCGGCATCGGTCCCGCAGGCGTTCCCAGCCGCAGCCAGTCGGTCTGCAACAAGTACGGCGTCACAGCCTGCCCTGTAGGCGCCGACTGGGCTTACTCCAAAATCTTCTGCGACCCCCTGGCCTGGTTGTACAACAAGTCGATTGACTACATCTCGCCGCAGATTTACTGGAAGATAGGCTCGTCGTCCGACTACGAGCAGCTCACCCGCTGGTGGAGCAACGTCGCCGACAAGTTCGGCCGTCATCTCTACGTCTCGCAGTCGCTCGAGGATATTGATACCTGGGGCTTCGACGAGATGTCCGACCAGGTGAAGATTAACCGCAAGTACACCCTCAACAAGGCTCCCGGCTCGATTTTCTTCTCGTCGAAATACCTGTTCACAAGTCCTGACAAGACAGGCAGCCACCTGCACAACACCGTCTTCACCACCCCGGCCATCGTTCCCGCCATGACCTGGGCCAATGCCACCGATCCCGGCACTGTCGCCAACATCGGCCGCAGCGGAGGTGTGCTGACATGGACCGCCATGGACAACATGCGCTACACCGTGTACGCCGTTCCCGCAGGCTCGGCCTTTAACAAGGAAGCCAATTACCTGCTCGGCGTCACCTACACCGCCTCGTTCGAGCTCCCCGCCAACCGTCTGGCTGGATACGACTACTACGTCTGCCCGCTCGACCGCTACGGCAACGAGTGGAGCGCTTCCACCATCGCCAAGGCCTCGCAGACCCTTGACGCCCCCGTGCTGACGTCTCCCGCCGACGGCTCCGACCTGGAGATGCCCTTCACCTTCACCTGGAACGCCGTCGCAAATGCCAAGGGCTATGTTCTTGCCTTCGCCAACGACGCCGCCATGAAGGAAATCGTCTTCACCACCGCCACCGCCGAGACATCGCTTGAGGCCACCGGCAAGGCCGACAGCCCCCTGCGCGGCCTCCCCGTCGACCGAAAGCTCTACTGGCAGGTCATAGCCAGCGCTCCCGGCTACAACGACGCCGCCAGCGCCTCGCGCGCCATCACACCGCGCAACTTCGAGGTCACGTATCCCGTCCACAACTCGGCCGACGTCGAGCTTGACCCCGTCATCAAGTGGACATTCCCCCAGCGCGAGGTTCTTCTCGAGGTAGCCACCAGCGAGGACTTCACCGCCCGCACTATGGTCATCAGCCGCACCGTCACCGGCGGCAGCTATGACGTGCTCCGCCACACCCTCGCCGGCAAGACCAAGTACTATGTGCGCGTCACCGCCGGTAACGAGACCTCTCCCGTCGTGGCCTTCACCACCAAGTTCGTCCGCTGCGGCAACCCCGGCTTCAAGACTCCCTCGGACGGAGGCACATGGTTCAGCAACGAACCCCTCGCCGTCGAGCCCGTCCAGGGCGCCAGCGAGGTGCGTGTCGAGCTCTCGGCAAGCGCCACAAACTGGAGCGCCCGCAGCATCTACTTCACCACGACCTTTGACCGCGAGACATGGCTGAGTACCAAGCACAACACCGCCGCTGAAATCAAAATCAACTCGAAGAACATGGTACACGGCCAGACATACTACGCCCGCATCCGTGCCTCCTACATCGACGAGAAGAACAACAAGGCCACCAACGAGTACAGCTCGCCCATCAGCTTCACATATTCGTCCGAAGCAGGCGTTGACGGAGTAATCAGCGACAGCACCGCTCCCGCCCTCACCGTTGCCGGCAATACCCTCAGCGTCGTTGCCGACGGCTATGCCCTCGTGCGCCTCTACGACGCCGGCGGTCGTCTCGTATGCACTCTGATGGACGGCGCCCTCAGCGGTTCCGCTTCCGTCGAGCTGCCCGCCCTCACCCCGGGCCTCTACATGGCTACCCTCAACGGCTCGCACGCCATTAAGGTTGTCATCAAATAACGGATAAAACGACTGTACCGAACGTCCCGGGGCCACAATGGCCTGCGGGGCGTTTTTTATTGCCGTTTCGGGACAACAATTGGCGGGCTGTCAGCGTTATAGGTGAAGACGGCGAAAGTATTGCGCTGAAAAATTCTCTTAGGCTTTTAATTTATGATTTAATTTTGTACTTTTGCACAAAATTCAGAGAGCACGCGTGGAGCGCGCCGTCAATATGTCAGAAACACCAAGTAACTCAATTACAATAATAAGCACAATTTCAAAATCAAGGCCACATCATAGAACACTAATCAAATTCCAGGGCCTTAAAACATCTTTACAACAGTCGTAAGCAAATTACTCTGCCTCGTTAACCAAATTCACTTTTATTTCCCCTCTACTTCCTCATTTTTCTTATCATGGATAGCTTAGAAAAGAAACCCAAACGCCCCCGCATCGGACAGGTCCGTGGCGACGGCGAGAACACTACCGGTTACGATAACAGTGCCAATGCAACAGGTCAGGCCGCCGAAGGCCCCGCCCAGGGAGAAGCACAGGAGCGCACCTACCGCGCCCGCAGCTACCAGCCCCGTCAGTATCAGCGCCCCTACAATAATCAGGGAGGCTACAACAACCAGGGCGGCTACAACCGCGGATATCAGCAGGGCGGCTACAACAACCGTCCCCAGCGTCCTTACCAGCCCCGCAACTACAACAATGACAATGTCGAGGACAATGCCGAAGGTCAGAACACCGAAAGCCAGACCCAGCAGCGTCCCTATCAGCAGCGTCCCTACAACAACCAGGGCGGCTATAACCGTCAGGGCGGCTACAACAACCGCCAGGGTGGATACAACCGTCAGGGAGGCTATAACTACAACCGTCAGGGCGGTTACAACAACAACCGCCAGGGCGGCTACAACAACCAGAACCGTCAGGGTGGTTACAACAATAACCGCAACAACCAGGGCGGGTACGGCAACCGTAACAACCAGGGCGGCTATAACAACAACCGTCCCGGCGGATACAACAAGAACCAGAACCGCCGTCCCAACAACTACGGCGGATTTATCGCAAAGGGCAAGAGCTTTACTCCGCGTCCCAGGCAGATTGAGTACGAAATGCCCATCCCCGATCCCAACGAGCAGATCCGTCTCAACAAATTCATGGCCAACGCCGGCATCTGCAGCCGCCGCGAGGCCGATGAATTCATCCAGCAGGGTCTGGTGAAGGTCAACGGCAACGTCGTCACCGAGCTTGGCACCAAGATTACGCACAGCGACGTCGTCGAGTACGACGAGAAGGTGGTCGCTCTGGAGCGCAAGTGCTACATCCTGCTCAACAAGCCCAAGGACTGCGTCACCACCAGCGACGACCCCAACGGACGCCTCACTGTCATGGACATCGTCAAGGGCGCCTGCAACGAGCGCATCTATCCAGTAGGCCGTCTCGACCGCAACACCACGGGTGTGCTCCTGCTCACCAATGACGGCGACCTGGCCTCGAAGCTGACGCATCCCCAGTACGTCAAGAAGAAAATCTACCATGTATGGACCGACAAGGACGTCAACGAGGAAGATATGCAGCGCATCGCCGACGGCATCGAACTTGAGGACGGCGAAATCCATGCCGACGCCATCGGCTACGCCACCGAGACCGACCGCAACCAGGTGGGCATTGAAATCCACTCGGGCCGTAACCGCATCGTGCGCCGCATCTTCGAGAGCCTCGGCTACCACGTCACCAAACTTGACCGCGTATACTTCGCCGGCCTCACCAAGAAGAACCTCCCCCGCGGCCGCTGGCGCTACCTGACCCAGGAAGAGGTGAATTTCCTGAAGATGGGCTCGTTTGAGTGAGTTGCCCTTACTGGCACGGCTTGCAAGCAAGCCGCACAGTCCAAAATATAGAATACAGGCCGACGTTCATGCAAAAGTGGGCGCCGGCCTGTGCTTTTATGCGCCGGCAGGCCATTTTTGAAACTAAGGAGCGGCGTTTTGTGTGGTGTTTTATTGGCGTATGGGCAGTCTTTGGACTGAAAATTTGGGAATGACAAAAAAAATTGCCAATTTTGTGGCTTAAAGCCGATAATACGGTAAGAATACCGCAAAAACGACCCTTGTACCGATAATTATTCAAATCAAAATAAATCCTATCTCATGAAAAAACTTTTACTCATGGTTGTTGCCGGTGTGGCTATGCCGGCAATGGCCCAGACCTCGCAGGTGATTGAGTATGATGGAGGGACTGCCTTGCTGACCAAACATCTCGAGCGCCAGATTGGTCCCGGCACGCGCTACTACCGCTACCGCCTGACCGAGACGGCCCATCCGCAGAACATCAACATCGTCACCGTGGACATGACCAACCCCTATGTCCGCATCGAGACCACAACGCCTTACGAGCGTTCGGCCGGCACCGAGCGCCTTGTCGACGCCGCAAAGCGCCAGGACGCCAAGAACCACCACGCCTTCGCCGGTCAGAACGGCAACTTCTGGATTGTCAGCACCCAGCCCCAGTGGGACGCATACGGTGCTTCGACTCACGGCGTTTCGCTGCGCAACGGCATGCTCTCCATCGACGCCACCTCCATCCCCCACTGGTGGAAGGATTTCGGCCCCTCAAAACAGGGCATAGTGTCGGTGAGCACGGACAATGAACTTTTCATCGACGTCTGCCGTGCCATCCAGACCTTCACCACCGAGAAACTTGGTACGATGGACTGGATTAGCTGCAACAAGGGCTTCAAGCTCAACCAGGTAGGCCTCTACACCAAATTCTACGGTCCCGACCGCAAATTCCTGCCCCTCCGCGCCGACACCGAGAACGAGATTGCATGGAACGACATCCACTACGAGGTTGTCGAGGGTGACGAGTGCGTTGAGGTGCTCCTCGACATCGAGGAGGGCGAGACCTGGATGTCCGGCAAGGATATCCGCTTCAAGGTCGCCGATGTCATCAAGTCGAACGGCCGCGGCACCCTGGGCAAGCACGACGCAGCCCTCGTCAGCCGCAACATGGACCTGGCCAAACTCGCTGTCGGCGATGCCGTCTCCATCAACTACTCGTTCGTATTCAACCGCGACGGCAAAGAGGTTACCCCTCTGCTCGAAAACGCTGTCGGCGGCAACATGATGATTCTCAAGGACGGCCAGATTACCGAGCAGAACTACTGGGACTCGTACAACACGATGGTCTACTCGCGTTCGGCCTACGGCACCTCCAGGGACAACAAGACCCTCTACATGGTAGTCATCGACAAGTCGGGCTGCGAGTGGGGCGTCTCGGACGGCTGCACCACCGAGCAGATGCTCCAGATTGTCAAGCCCCTCGGCGTATGGAACATGATTAACGTCGACGCCGGCGGCTCGGCCCAGCTGATGGTCACCGACCGCATCATCAACACCACCACCGAGGGCGTGCCCCGTCAGGTCGGCAACGGCTGGCTGGTCTACAACACCTCGGACGACGAAGACAAGGAGATTGCCCAGCTCGAGTTCGAGGCCGTCACCATGCGCGCCCCCACAGGTGCCTACTACAAGCCCACAGTCATCGCCTACAACAAGTACGGCACACCCCTCGACTGGGACTACCAGGATTTCACCGTCAGCGGTGACGAAATCGCAGGCAAGGGCGAGGGCAACCGCCTCCTGGCAGGCGGCAAGCCCGGCATGGGCGTCATCACCGCCACCGCCCCCAACGGCGTCAAGGTGAGCAAGGAAATCGAAATTGTGGCCGCCACACCCGTTCTGCGCGGCACACGCTTCGTCATCGACTCCACGCATCCATACACCATCGAGACCCAGTGCGAGGTCGACGGCAACGTCTCGTTCTTCGACCCCGCACTCATCACATGGACCGTCGACAATCCCGAAATCGCCACCGTTGACGACAAGGCCACCCTGCATGCCGTCTCCAACGGCGTGGCCAACGTCACCGGCGTCATGGGCGACGTCACCCTCAGCGCCCAGGTGCTCGTGCAGAGCGCCAGCGATTTCACCATGCCCGTCGACCCCGAAGGATGGACCGGCTGGAAGGCATCCGTCACCACCGGCCTCAGCAAGGCCAGCCTTGCCGCCGATGGCACCGTAGGCTACACCTACACCGCTCCCCGCGGCACTCCCGCCATCACGCTGACAAAGAAACTTGAGGTCTTCGGCCTGCCCGAGAAGTTCTCCATCGACTTTACCTCCGACGTTCCCGTTGCCGGCATGGAGTTCGCTCTCCGCGCCCAGGGCGACACCCGCTCGTCAGTGAAGAAGGATTTCGAGACCCCGCTCGCTGCCGGTGAGACCCACACCGTCGATGTCAGGACCGATGAAATCGGCGACGTCAACGACCGCCTCATCTTCCCCATCGCCGTCGCCAACCTCAAGTTCAAGATTCCCGTCAACGCCGACTACAAGGGCACGCACACTATCAAGGTCACCGGCTTCAAGGCTCACTACAGCAGCGTGGCCTCAGTCAGCGACATCATCGCCGAGACTCCCGCAGCCCTGGCCGTGACTCCCGCCGCCGTTTATCCCGGCGAGACCTTCAGCGTCACCGCCGACGGCCTCAAGGCAGTCACCGTCTACAGCATCTCCGGCCAGGCCGTGATGTCGGCCGGCGCCGACGGCAACGGTGTCTCGCTCAGCGCTCCCGCCGCCCCCGGCCTGTACATCGTACGCGGTGTCACCGACAAGGGCGCCGCAGTATCGCGCCGCCTCCTCGTCAAATAAAGAACTGATAAACAGTCAAACCGCGTCCCGCAACGGCAAAATAGCATGTTGCGGGGCGTTTTTTTGTCGTTGTGCTGATTTTTAGCTAATTTTGCGGTTAGAAACAAAAACAAACTGTTCAGATGAAAAGAACTAAAATCTGCGATATCTTCGACCCCGCCCTCATCGGCCAGGAGGTCTGCGTTAAAGGCTGGGTGCGCACCCGCCGCGGCAACAAGCATGTGGGCTTTGTGGCTCTCAACGACGGCTCGACAATCAAGAACGTACAGATAGTCTTCGACATGACCAAGTTCACCGAGGACCAGCTGCGTCCCGTAACCACGGGTTCGTCGCTCTGCGTCACCGGCAAGCTCGTCGAGTCGATGGGCAAGGGCCAAACCTGCGAGGTGCAGGCCGAGACCCTCGAAATCTACGGCACCGCCGACCCCGCAGAATACCCCCTGCAGAAAAAGGGCCACACCCTCGAGTTCCTGCGTGAGATAGCCCATCTGCGTCCCCGCACCAACACCTTCGGCGCCGTCCTGCGCGTGCGCTCGATGCTAGCCTACGCCATCCACAAGTTCTTCAACGAGAAGGGCTTCTTCTACCTCAACACCCCGCTCATCACCGCCAGCGACTGCGAGGGTGCCGGAGCCATGTTCCAGGTAACCACCCTTCCCCTCAGCAACCTGCCCCGGACCGAGGAAGGCGCCGTAGACTACAGCAAGGACTTCTTCGGCAAGATGACCGCCCTCACCGTGTCGGGCCAGCTCGAAGGTGAGCTCGGCGCCACCGCCCTCGGCGCCATCTATACCTTCGGCCCCACCTTCCGTGCCGAAAACTCCAACACGCCGCGCCATCTGGCCGAGTTCTGGATGATTGAGCCGGAGATGGCCTTCTACGACATCAACGACAACATGGACCTGGCCGAGGAGTTCATCAAATACTGTATCCGCTACGCTCTCGAAAACTGCCGCGACGACATCGAGTTCCTGCAGCAGATGTACGACAAGGACCTGATTGCCCGCCTCGAGGGCGTCATCAACGAGGACTTCGTCCGCCTCAGCTACACCGAGGGCATCAAAATCCTCGAGGAGAGCGGCAAGAAGTTCCAGTTCCCCGTATACTGGGGCGTCGACCTCGCCAGCGAGCACGAGCGCTACCTGGTCGAGGAGCATTTCAAGCGTCCCGTCATCCTCACCGACTATCCCAGCGAAATCAAGGCCTTCTACATGAAGCAGAACGACGATGAGAAGACCGTACGCGCCATGGACGTCCTCTTCCCGCAGATTGGCGAAATTATCGGCGGCTCGGAGCGTGAGGCCGACTACGAGAAACTCAAGAAGCGCATCGACGAGCTGCATATCCCCATGAAGGACATGTGGTGGTATCTCGACACCCGCCGTTTCGGCACCGTGCCACACTCGGGTTTCGGCCTGGGCTTCGAGCGCCTCGTCCTTTTCGTCACCGGCATGTCCAACATCCGCGACGTCATAGCCTTTCCCCGCTTCCCCGGCAACGCCGAATTCTAATCAACAAACTCAAACAGCAATAGCAAGTAAAGGCCGTGCAATCCGCATGGCCTTTGCTGTTGGTATGTCCGTGGTGCTGCGGTGCTACACCCGTTCGTAGCACCGTAGCGCTGGTGTGTCTTGGCCCGTTCGGCGTGTCAGTCGGCGGGGGAGAAGGTCAGGGTAGAGAGGGAGGTGAGGCGGCGGGCCATAGTTCGGATGGACTCGGTGGTGACGCGGTCGAGGCGGTCGACGGTTTCGCGGCGGGTGAGGGCATGGCCGTGAAGCTGGGTGGCGCGGGCTATGGCTATGGCGGAGTTTTCCTGGTTGTCACCGGCTATGACCATCTGGCCGAGGTACTGGCGACGTGCAGCCGCAAGCTCTTTGTCGGAGAGGGCGTTTTCGGCGAACCCGGCGATTGTCTCGCGCACGAGCCGTCGGCATCCGGCGGCTTCCTCGGGGTCGCAGCCCAGGTAGACGGTGAAGAGCGAGGCTCCGGCGGGAAAGGCCACCGATGACTCGATGGTGTAGACCAGTCCGCGCTTCTCGCGCAGCTCGACGTTGAGGCGGGCGTTCATGCCGGGACCGCCGAGGATGTTGTTGAACAGCTGGAGGGCGAAGCGCTCGTCAAGCGACAGCTCGGGCATGGCACAGCCCATTACGACGTGGGTCTGATGTGTGTCGCGGCGCCGGTTGCGGGTCACGGGAGTCTCGTCGAGGGACGCCGGAACGATGGCGGCGCGCTGTCCCTGCGGCATCTTGCCGAAGTATTGCCCGGCCATGCGCATGAAAGTGGCGGCGGGAGTGGAGCCGGAGTAGAACAGCACGCAGTTTTCGGCGGTGTAGAACCGGCGGAGCCATGACAGGCACTGCTCCGTGCCAAGCCCGGCAAGGCTTTTGTGCGTGCCGAGGATATTGTGGCCGAGGGGGGTGCCGCGGAAGACGATGTCCTCGAAATCGTCGAAAATCTGGTCGGCGGGGCTGTCGAGGTACGAGTCTATCTCCGACTCCACCACCTCGCGCTCCTTGTCCAGCTCGTCGGCGGGAAAAGTCGAGGCCGTGGTGAGGTCGGCCACCAATGACAGGGCGCGGCGGAGGTTGCCCGAGGGGAAAACGGTGTATATGACGGTCTGGTCCTTGCCGGTGAAGGCGTTGAGCTCACCTCCCACCTGCTCCATGCAGTTGCGGATGTCATCGGCGGTACGGTTTTCGGTGCTCTTGAAGATGCAGTGCTCGACAAAGTGGGCCAGGCCGGCCTCTCCGGCGGCGAGGTCCTCGTCACGGCTTCCGGCGCGTACCGCCAGTCCGCAGTATCCGACGGGCCCGGGACGGCGTATGTGCACGCACACCAGGCCGTTGGCAAGGGTTACGGTAGTTGTGTTGTCTGTCATTTGAGTTTGGCGTAGTTGACCTTAAGGACTTTAGGGTCTTTAAGGACTTTAAGGACTTTAACGAGGCTCTACCCAGTCGCCGCAGTCCTTGATGAGTTGGATGAGGGCGGGGATGGCTTCGGAGGCCGGGATGTTGCGGGTTATGCACTCCTTGCGGCGGTAGAGCGAGACGTGTCCGGCGGCGGCGCCCACGTATCCGTAGTCGGCGTCGGCCATCTCGCCGGGACCATTGACAATGCAGCCCATCACGCCGATTTTAAGGCCCTTGAGGTGCGATGTGGCGGCCTTGACGTCAGCTAAGACCGACTCGAGGTCGAAGAGCGTGCGTCCGCAGCCGGGGCAGGCGATGTATTCGGTGCGGGTGATGCGGCGGCGTGTGGCCTGCAGGATGCTGAGGCTGAGGCCGGTGAGGGCTTCGGCGGTCATCGAGGGTGCCTCAAGCCATATTCCGTCGCCCCATCCGTCGAGCAGCAGCGTGCCCAGGTCGGCCGAGGCGGCTATCGTCACCTGTTCGGGAGTCATCGAGGCGGGGTAGGAGAGATGTATTATTGTGCGCTCGTCCTCGGGGAGGGCGGCCAGGCGGCGCTTGAGGTCGGCGATGCCGTGATGGGCGTCCATGACCGTGTAGCCGTCGAGACGGTCGGCGTTGATGTCGAAACCGACCACTAAGGGCACGTTGTCGGACGGCTTGCGGGTCAGGCGCGGCACCGTCTCCTCCATGGCTCCGATGTGGGCGACGAGCTCGCGGGCAACGGGGATTTCGTTGGCGGGATTTTCGCTGAGGCTGACGCGGATGGTGTCGCCGATGCCCTCGGCAAGCAGGGCGCCGATGCCGGCGGCGCTCTTGACGCGTCCGTCCTCGCCGTTTCCGGCCTCGGTGACGCCGAGGTGGAGCGGGAAGGTCATGCCCTCGGCGGCGAGGGTGTCGGCCAGCAGGCGCACCGTCTCCACCATCACCGTCACGTTGGAGGCCTTGATTGAAATCACCACCTGGTCGAAGTCGTGGCGGCGGCATACGCGCAGAAACTCCATCGCGCTCTCCACCATTCCGGCCGGTGTGTCGCCGTAGCGGCTCATGATGCGGTCGGACAGCGAGCCGTGGTTGACGCCGATGCGTATGGCGGTGCCGTGCTCGCGGCAGAGGTCGAGGAAGGGGACAACCTTGTCCTCGAGGCGCTGCAGCTCGGCGGCATACTCTTCGTCGGTGTATTCGAGGTGCTTGAAGACGCGTCCCGGGTCGACGAAGTTGCCGGGGTTGATGCGTACCTTCTCGACGTGTTGCGCGGCCTCGAAGGCGGCGGCGGGGTTGAAGTGGATGTCGGCCACCAGGGGAACGTCGCAGCCCTGCTCGTGCAGGCGGCGGCGTATCTCGGCAAGGTTGCGGGCGTGGTTGACACCCTGGGCGGTGAGGCGCACGAGGTCGGCACCTGCAGCGGCGATTTCGAGGCACTGGCGCACCGAGGCTTCGGTGTCGAGGGTAGGGGTGTTGGTCATCGACTGTACCTGCACGGGGCTGTCGCCGCCGATGACGGTATTGCCCACGCGCACGGCATGGGTCTTGCGGCGCTGTACGCCGGTATGATTGGTTTTGTTCATCTTATAATGAGGTGGCGGCTTATAATGTAGTGGCTGCTGCCGCAGGCGTTATGCCCTCGGCGAGCATCATCATGAAATATGTGATAAGGGCGCTGGCTATCGTGCCGGCGAAGACCTGGGCGAGGGTGTGCTTGCGCAGGACGATGCGGGCGCTGCCGACAAGGCCGGCGATGATTATGGCGGCGGTGATGAGGCCGAACATGCTGTGGTCGGCCACGCCGAGGCGCTGCATGGCCACGAACATGCCGATGAGGTTGCCCGCACCGGCGCCGTGCATGCTGATTTTCCATTTGACGAGGACGGTGATGAGTCCGAGGACAATCACCGAGACGATGCCGGAGATGAAGTACAGCACCAGCCAGGCCGGGGCGTGGATGGCGCGGACGTACACCGTGGCGAGAATGTAGCAGACGAACATCAGCAGCATGGGCAGCGTACGCTGGCGGCGGTTGGAGATGTCGATGTCGCTGATGCGTCCCGAGGCCTTCATTACAATCAGGATGGCCAGCGGCACTACGGACACGAGTGCGCCGACGACGAGGGTAGTGACGGCGCGTGTCGACCAGGCCACCTGGTGCAGCTGCGTCACCGTCAGTGCCGTGATGTAGGCGTATAGCGGTATGAACAGCGGCGAAAAGACCATGGAGAGCACGTTGGAGGCCGTTATCACCCAGCGTGACTTGCGTGTGGGACTGACTTGAAATTTGGTTTCGGACATTGTTGAGGAGTGTGGGTTAGGGACCTTAAGGACTTTAAGATTCTTAGTGTTCTATGGTTTTGCCGGGCGGCGGTCTATGCGGCCGCGGGAGTTGGGGAAGCCCATCTGCTCGCGGTATTTGGCCACGGTGCGGCGTGCTATGTCGAGGCCCTGGGCGGCTAACTGTGCCGTTATGGCGTCGTCGCTGAGGGGGGCGCGTTTGTCCTCGCCCTCGATGAGGCGGCGGATGGCCTCCTGGATGCTGCGGGCCGAGATGTCGGCCTGGTCGGTGGGCGCCTCGTTGAAGAACATCTTGAGGGGGTAGACGCCTCCGGGCATCGACACATATTTGCCGGCCGTGGCGCGTGAGACTACGGAGATGTCGCGGCCTATGCGTTCGGCCACCTCGCGCAGTATCATCGGTTTTATCGTCGCCGGGTCCTCGGTGCGGAAGAACTCGCTCTGCATGTCCACGATGGTGCGCATGACGGCCAAAAGCGTGTCGTTACGGCGTTTCAGCAACTCGATAAAGTCGCGTGCTTCGCGTCCGCGGGAGCGCATGAAAGCGTCGGCCTGGTCGAGGGCGGGGGTGCGCCGGTCGTTTCCCTCGCCGGTATTCACCCATTGCGCCACCGTCAGCTCCGGCACGCGTTGCGAAAGGGAAACGAGGAAGCGGTGTCCCGTGGGGTCGTCGTAGTCGGGTTCGACGACAAGGTCGGGGGTGATGTGCTGGGCGCGGTCCGACACCGAGGCTGCCGAAGAGCCGGGGTACGGGTCGAGGCTGCGGATTATGGCAAGGGCGCGGTCGAGGGTTGTGGCGGTGGCCTTGACGCGCTGGGCCAGCCGGTCGTAGCGGCGTCCGGCAAGAAGGTCGAAATAGCGGTCGACGATGAGGCGCGCCAGGGCCACGTCGGGGTTGCCGCCGTCCATCCGCCGGAGCTGCAGGAGAAGGCAGTCGCGCAGGTCGATGGCGCAGACGCCCGCGGGGTCGAACGAGCGTACGAGCTCGAAAGCGGGGAGCAGGTCTGCGCGGCTGACCTCGGTGCCCGTCTCCACCGAGATGTCGTCGGCGATGTCGGTGAGGGTGCGGGTGAGGCGGCCGCCCGAGTCGAGGTTGCCGATGATGAACTCGGCGTAGGCGCGGGTGTCGGCGTCGGCGACGTCCGACTCGCTGAGCTGGCGCAGGAGCATGTCGGCAAGCGTTTCCTCGTCGGCGGCCGAGTTTTCGAGGATGCTGCTGACCGACTCGGCGTCCTCGGATACGCCGTGGCGAGAGGAAGCGGGAAGCGGAAGCATGTCGTCCTCGTCGCGGTAGTCGGCGCGCTGCAGGTCCTCGGCTGTCTCGTTGAACGAGTCGTCGGCATGGCCGCTTTCGGCGGGCTCGGCGACCTCCAGGGCGGGGTTCTCGTCCAGGCGTCGCTGCACCTCGTCCTCGATGGCCGCGGCGTTCATCTCCAGCAGGCGCACAAACTGTACCTGCATGGGCGTCAGCGTCTGTTGCTGGCGTAGTTCGCTGCTGAGCTGTAGACGGTCGTTCATATCAGTGCAAAATTACAAATTTTTTCTTAAATTTGCGGTTATCTGGGCGGCAATAAGGCGCCCATGCACATTAGTTATATATGGAAACGAACGATAGCGATATAAGGTTTATGCGGCGGGCTCTTGAACTGGCCTCGCGGGGGCTGGGCGACACCAACCCCAATCCCATGGTTGGAGCGGTGATTGTGGCTCCGGACGGACGCATCATCGGCGAGGGCTGGCACCGCCGCTGCGGGCAGGGTCATGCCGAGGTCAACGCCGTGGCCTCCGTGGCTGACAGGGACAAGGAGCTGCTGAGGCAGTCGACGATGTACGTCACCCTTGAGCCATGCAGCCACTGGGGACGCACTCCGCCCTGTGCCAGGCTGATAATTGACAAGGAGATACCACGAGTTGTCGTTGCTGCCACCGACCCTTTCGACAAGGTTGCCGGACGTGGCATAGCCATGCTGCGCGAGGCCGGAACGGAGGTGACGACGGGCCTTCTGGCCGACGAGTCGTGCCGCCTCAATGCCATGTTCATGACCGCCAACGGGCCGCAGAAACGGCCGTTCGTGACACTGAAATTTGCCCGGTCGAAGGACGGGTTCATCGACTGGCGGCGTGACGCGGAGCACCCCGGTGCGTGCCGTTTCTCCAATGCCATGACCACGCTCGGCGCCCACCGTCTGCGCACCGCACATCAGGCCATCCTCTGCGGCAGCGGTACCGTCCTTGCCGACAGCCCGCGCCTCGACAACCGGCTCTGGGACGGCCCGCGTCCCGTACCTGTCATTCTTGACCGGCGGGGACGGACAAAAGACGCCCGACTGCCTGAAAAGGCTATTGTCCTCAGCGGCGACACGTCGCCTGCGGCAGTGCTGGCCGACCTCTACGGACGCGGCATACAGTCTGTCCTTGTCGAGGGCGGGGCGGAGGTGCTGAAATCGTTCCTCGACGCCGGGCTGTGGGACGCCATACGTGTGGAAACATCTCCTACAGTGCTCGGCGATGCCGGAGCGGTGCGCGCTCCTGAGCTGCCGACGGGACTGGAGGCCATTGCCGATGACGGACGCGTAGCCTGGTACTCTAACAACCAGCTGTTTACGGCTGCGCATCCTCTTTGCCGGCAATAGCGCGAAAGGTTTTAGGGCCTTTAAGGTCCTTAAGGTCCTTAGGGCAGGCTGTCGCGTTAAAAACTTATAAAAACGGCGGTTTGGGGCAGTTTATTGGTCCAATGCTTGGCTAATTTGCCGCAAAAAGTCTAATTTTGCAACTTAAATAAGAGTGTCCATACACGTCATGCAAGAGTGTCCTTACACTTCATCACACAGCCTATGAAGCTTAAAAAAGTTGTCATATACCTCGCAATAGCCTCAATGACAGCAGGCGTTGCGTCATGTAACGATAAGAAGAGCGAGAGCGAGACCATCCTCGCCGGTTCGGCCATGGTGTCCAATTTCAGCCTGCGCAAGAGCAACGCCCTCCCCGGCATCGACTCGGTGTTCTTCACCATCGACCAGAAGGGCATGCGCATCTTCAACGCCGACTCGCTGCCGGTAGGCACGCGCATCAACGCACTTGTACCCGCCGTTACCACACGCGGCGCCTCGTCCATCGAGTTCATCGTCAGCCGTCCCGGCCGTCCCGACACCATCTACAACTATCTGGAGGAGAACATGGACAGCATCGACTTCTCGGGCAACGGCGTCAAACTGCGCATTGTCTCACCCGAGGGCCAGGCCTCGTCGCTCTATGACGTGAAGATAAACGTACATCAGGTACGCGGCGACACACTGGTATGGCGGCGCCTCGACCGCAGCACCCTCCCAAGCCGCTTCTCCATCGTCAGCGAGCAGCATACCGCGGCCACCGCTGACCAGTATTTCTGCCTCACCCGCTACCAGAACGACTACTGCCTGGCCCGCACCGACAACCCCGGCAACGCATGGGTTTACGCCACTCCGAACTTCGGCTTCGAGCCTGACATGGACAGCTTCAACGCCACCACGGACAAACTCTACATCCTCGACCGTCAGGGCGGCCTCCACGAGTCCGCCGACAACGGCTTGACGTGGACCGCCACGGGCCGCACATGGTCGTACATCTACGGCGGCTATGGCAAGCGCCTCATAGGCTCGAGCAGCGCCTCCGGCAAATGGCGCTATGTCGAATATCCCGCCACGACGGAGTCCGATATCCCCGCTGCCTTCCCCGTCCGCAACACCTCGCAGGCCGTCAGCCGCTCGTTCGAGATGAGCTCGGCACGCCAGATGATAGTGGTGGGCGGACGCCTCGCCGACGGCACCCTCTCGTCAAGCTCATGGGGCTTCGACGGCAGGACCTGGGCGAACATCAGCCGCACCCCCGTCGCTCCGCGTGCGCTGGAGAACATGGTGCTCGTGCCCTATTTCACAATCCGCACCGACTCGGCCTCATGGGTCACCACCAGCCGCTCCGTGCTGATGGCGATGTCGGGCAACACTGCCGACAACCGCCTCAACGACACCGTATACGTCTCTTACGACTTCGGCATGAACTGGACCAAGGCCGACAAGCTCATGCAGCCCGGCAAGGCCATGCCCGCCCGTACGATGGCCCAGGGCTTTGTTTTCAACGAGCGCATGTACGCCGACCAGTCGCAGAACAGGTCCGCGGCACCCTTCACCGCCCGCGGCTGGAAATTGATAGGCCAGCCCCGCTGGATGGCTCTCAAACTCTCCGGCCTGACCGCCCCGGACAACGGCATGATGTACGCCTCCAAACCCATCGACGAATGGGACTGCCCCTACATCTACCTATTCGGCGGCAAGGACAGTCACGGTCAGACCTACAACACCCTATACCGCGGCGTCATCGAATGGTTCCGCTTCAAGCCCCTGCAGTAACGAATACTACACTTAGACAGATAAGTTGAAGATAAACAACGACATATTCCGCAACAGACGTTGCGCGGGCTTACGCCTCCTGGTGCTTCTGGCAGTAATGCTGACGGCGGGAGGCCTGCGCGCGCAGGATGCGACGTACAAGTTCGACCTTGGCGCCGGTATCGGCATGAGCGGATATGCCGGTGACGCCTCGCCGCACCTGTTCACACATCCCGGCGTGCAGGGCGAGCTGACGTTCCGCTACCTCCCCAACACCCGCTGGGCCGTGCGCGGCGTACTGGCCATGGCCGGCATCAGCGGCGACACCAAGAACATGGCCGGCGTGCTCCCCGGCAACGCGGAGTACCATTTCAACTCC
Source organism: Muribaculaceae bacterium (assembly GCA_051890455.1). GTDB lineage: Bacteria > Bacteroidota > Bacteroidia > Bacteroidales > Muribaculaceae > CAG-873. Next base: position 7,142 of record JBJFEE010000034.1, on the reverse strand, counting down.
ACGGTCTACGACCTGGGCGGACGCTGCGAGTTCAACTTCTTTCCCTACGGCGTCGGCCAGACCTACAAGGGCCTGCGCCGGTGGACGCCCTACCTCGCCCTCGGCATCGGCGTCACCATGGCCTCCTGCGACGGCAGCACCGCCTTCGGACCCAACATCCCAATGGCCGCCGGAGTCAAGTTCAAGATTAAGGAGCGCGTCAACGTGGGCGTGGAGTTCACGGTGACAAAAGTTTTCAACGACCATATTGACGGCCCGAACCTCTCGGACCTGACAACCATAAAATCGTCATTCCTCAAAAACAACGACTGGTACTCGCGCCTCACGCTCAGCCTCACCTACGAGTTCGGCAAACGCTGCGAGACGTGCCACTATGTCGACTGACAAAGAGACAGCAACATGACACAGAAAGCCGATAACGCAACCGCAGCAGCGCAGATGCCCGTCCCACGCCATGTGGCGATAATCATGGACGGCAACGGACGCTGGGCCGAAAACCGGGGCCTCGAGCGCTCGGCAGGGCACGTGCGCGGTGTCGACTCGGTGCGCAACATCACGCGTGCCGCCTCTGACATGGGCATCGGCTGGCTCACCCTATACGCCTTCTCCACGGAGAACTGGAACCGCCCGCAGTACGAGGTGGATATGCTCATGCACCTCATGGCAAAGGCTATCGAGAACGAGACACCCGAGATGCTGCGCAACAACGTGCGCCTCACCGTCATCGGCGACATGGAGTCGCTGCCCGAGGAGACCCGTGCCTGCCTGCAGCGCTGCATCGACGCCACGGCACACGACACCGGGCTGAACATGGTGCTCGCCATCAGCTACTCGGCACGCTGGGAGATTACCCGCGCCGCACGCATGCTGGCCGACGAGGCCGCCCGCGGGCTCATCAGTCCCGCTGACATCGACGACGAGGCCATCAGCAGCCGCCTCAGCACCGCCGGAATGCCCGACCCCGACCTGCTGATACGAACCGGCGGCGAGATGCGCCTGTCCAACTTCCTGCTCTGGCAGATGGCATACGGCGAGCTATACGTCACCGACACCTACTGGCCCGACTTTGACAAGGCCGAGCTGGAGAAGGCGATAAAAGAGTACAACGGCCGCCAGCGGCGCTTCGGCAAGACGGGCGCCCAGGTCGAAAACGAACAGAACAGTAAAACATCTGGCAAAACAGACCCAACCACATAATAAGGTCCTAAGGTCTTTAAAGTCCTTAAAGTCCCTAATGTTTCCAAGCCTCCTTAAAAAGCTAATCATCACATCAGATATGCAAAGCCGACTTCTGAAATTCCTTCTGCTGTTCGCCATAGCGGCGATAACCGGCAGGGCAAACGCCCAGACCCCCGACAACGCCGCGCCGGCAGACACCATATACAACCCTCCGGTGATTTTCTCGTCCATGCCACGCACCTACGAGATTGCCGACATCAAGGTGACGGGAGCGCCCAACTACGACGACTTCCTCATCCTCGGATACCTGGGTCTCAAAGTCGGCGACCGCGTCGAAATCCCCGGCCAGGACATCACCAACGCCGTAAAGCGCGTGATGCGCCAGCAGCTGTTCTCGCAGGCCCGCATCAAGGTGCTCAAGACAGCCGGCGACAAGGCTTGGCTCGAGCTTGAGCTGCGTCCCCAGCCCCGCATCAGCCAGGTCAACTACAACGGCATGAAGAAGGGCGAGAAGGATGACCTGCAGCAGCGCCTCCAGCTGATGAAGGGCAACCAGATTACCCCCAACATCGTCAACCGCATCAAGCTGATTACCAAGAAATACTTCGAGGACAAGGGCTTCGGCAACGCCGACGTCAACGTCGTCCTCCGCGAAGACCTCTCCAACCCCAACGAGATGTTTGTCGACATCAACGTCGACAAGCACAACAAGGTCAAGGTTCACAAGATTTACATTGAAGGCAATCATGTGCTCTCGGACAACAAGATCCAGCGCACCATGAAGAAGACCAACGAGAAGAACAAGCTGGTCAACCTCTTCAAGCAGAAGAAGTTCGTCATGCAGGACTTCAACGACGACCTTGAGCGCATCATACAGAAATATAACGAGCTGGGCTACCGCGACGCACGCATCGTCAGCGATAGCGTGGCACGTTACAACGACAAGACCGTCGACGTCTACATCACCGTCGACGAGGGCAAGAAATACTACATCCGCGACATCACCTGGGTGGGCAACACCGTCTATCCCAACGCGGTGCTCGAGGGCTATCTTGACATGAAGCCCGGCGACGTATACAACCAGAAGCGCATGAACAAGCGCCTCAGCGAGGACGAGGACGCCGTGTCGTCGCTGTACATGGACAACGGTTACCTTTTCTACCAGCTCGTCCCCATCGAGCGTGACGTCCAGGGCGACTCTGTCTCGCTGGAAATGCGCATCATGGAAGGTCCCCAGGCCCGCATCAACAACGTCACCATCAACGGCAACGACCGCCTGTACGAAAAGGTGGTGCGCCGCGAGCTGCGCGTCAAACCCGGCGAACTGTTCAGCAAGAGCGACCTCATGCGCTCGCTGCGCGAAATCGCCCAGACCGGCCACTTCAACCCTGAGTCGATGAACCCCGACGTCCGCCCCAACGAGGACAACGGCACTGTCGACGTCATCCTCAACCTCGAGTCGAAGGCCAACGACCAGGTAGAGCTGTCGCTGGGCTGGGGTCCGACCGGCATCATCGGCAAGGTTTCGCTCAAGTTCACCAATTTCTCGATAAAGAACCTCTTCCACCCGCACTCGTACCGCGGCATCATACCGCAGGGCGAGGGCCAGACCTTCACCGTGTCGGCGCAGACCAACGCCCGCTACTACCAGGCCTATTCGGTGTCGTTCCTTGACCCGTGGTTCGGCGGCAAGCGCCCCAACTCGCTGCAGGTATCGGCCTACTACAGCCGTCAGACGGGTATCAACTCGTCCTATTACAACCAGAACATCCTTAACCAGATTAACGGCTACAATCCTTACTATCCCGGCAGCAGCTGGGGTATGGGATACAACGACGGCTACTCGTACGAAAACGCCTACGACCCCAACCGCGTGCTGCAGCTCGTCGGCGTCAACGTCGGCTTCGGCAAGCGTCTCAAATGGCCTGACGACTACTTCACCTTCCAGGCCGAGCTGGGCTACAACTGGTATTACCTCAAGAACTGGCAGTACCTCTACTATATGCAGAACGGCGTGTCCAACGCACTCGTCCTCGGCCTCACGCTGTCGCGCTCGTCCATCGACAACCCCCTGTACACCCGCAGCGGCTCGTCGTTCAGCCTGAGCCTGCAGATGACGCCTCCCGCATCGTGGCTGGCCGGTAAGAAGAACTGGAAGAAGCTCAGCCAGGAGAATACCACCGAGAGCAAGAAAGAGCTCTACCGCTGGATTGAGTACTGGAAGCTCAAGTTCAAGAGCCGTACCTACACCCCGCTGTCGAGCAGCCAGAAATGGACGCCCGTGCTGATGACACGCGCCGATATCGGTCTGCTCGGTTCGTGGAACAAATACCTCAAGACCCCCTTCGAGACATTCTATGTCGGCGGTGACGGCATGTCAGGCTCGTACACCTACGCCCAGGAGACCATCGCTCTCCGCGGCTACGACAACGGCGCCCTCACCCCCATCGGCGAAGGCTACGCATACACCCGCTTCGGCGTCGAGCTCCACTTCCCGCTGATGCTGCAGGCCACCACCACCATCTACGCCCTGGCCTTCCTCGAAGGCGGTAACTGCTGGGGTGCCGTCAAGGACTTCAACCCGTTCAGCCTCAAGCGCAGCGCCGGTGTCGGTGCCCGTATCTTCCTGCCTATGGTGGGCATGATGGGTATCGACTGGGCCTACGGCTTCGACCGCGATGTCGACGGCCGCCGCGGCGGCTCGCACTTCCACTTCATCCTCGGCCAGGAGTTCTAAACTCATGAACGAGATGTAGGGACATCGCTTTGCGATGTATAGCCTGCCGGACGATTGGCCTGCGTTGTTTGATGTGGGGACATCGCTTTGCGATGTTCAGCCTGTACAAATGGACAGGTAGGCTTAACGTGCCGAAGGCACGTCCCTACATGGGGACGGATAAAACGGACCCTCAAATCCGACACCGCGGCTAAACCTTTCGGCCCCGCGATTGTCTTATTAGTATTCAGATTAACTAACGAAAACTGATACCACGTATGAAAAAGATAGTTTTGACACTGGCGCTCATGGTAGTCGCCGCCATTGCAGGACACGCGCAGAAGTTTGCCCTCATTGACATGGAATACATCCTCAAGAACGTCCCCGCCTACGAGATGGCCAACGAGCAGCTCAACCAGCTCAGCCAGCGCTGGCAGAAGGAAATCGAGGTCAAAGGCAAGGAAGCCGAGCAGATGTATAACTCATACCTGGCCGACAAGGTATTCCTCACCGAGGAGCAGGCCAAGAAGCGCGAGCAGGAAGTCGTCGACAAGGAAGCCGAGGCCACTCAGCTGCGCTATACCTACTTCGGCCCTGAAGGCGAACTCTACAAAAAGCGTCAGACTCTGCTCAAGCCCATTCAGGACGACATCTACAACGCCATCAAGAAGCTGGCTCAGAAACGTGGCCTGCAGGCCATCTTTGACCGCTCCTCGTCCGGCTCGATAGTCTTCGCCTCCCCCGCCATCGACGTCTCCAACGACGTCCTGGCCGAGATGGGTTACGCCAAGTAACTCCCGGACGTTAAGTGAATACCCCCTGTAGGGACGTGCCTTAGGCACGTTAAGCCTGCCAAACATCTCGGTAGGACTAACATCGCAAAGCGATGTCCCTACATCAGTCAACCGCAACATCGGCAACCGCCGCTAACATCAACCCGAATAATCAACAAAACAAAATATTTACCTAAATTCAACCAATCGCAATGTTCAAAAAATTTGTTCTTGCCCTGGCAGTGGCTCTCGCCGTTCCCGCAATGGCTGCCGCTCAGAAACTGGGCACAGTAGACACACAGTCAGTATTTCAGGATATGCCCGAAACTGCTGCCGCCCAGACCCAGCTCAACGAGGCCTCCAAGAAATATGAGGACGAGTTCAAGAAGCTCCAAGAAGAAGTCGACAAGAAGTATCAGGAGTTCCAGGCTCTTGCCGCCGACACCCCCGACGCCATCAAGGAGCGCCGCATGCAGGAAGTCCAGGAGTTCGCCCAGAAGGCCGACCGCTTCCGTCAGACCGCAGCCGAGGACCTGCAGCGTCAGCAGAGCCAGCTCATGGCTCCCATCCAGCAGAAACTCACCGACGCCATCAAGTCCGTCGGCCAGGAAGGTGGCTATACCATGATTTTCCCCGTTGAGATTCCCCTCTACGTAGGCGCCACCGCCACCGACGTCACCGCCGCTGTCCGCGCCAAGCTCGGCCTTCCCGCCGCCAAACCCGCCGCAGCCGCCAAGTAAGCCTAACCGCATAAACAGCGCCCCGGGGACAATCTCCCCGGGGCGCCTTGCGTATTGGCCGGGAGCGTTTTGGACGTTTTGGATGTGGAGGATGTTTTGGATGTTGTCATGAGGATGTGTCAAAATAGCCTGAATGAAGGGAGATGCCTTTGGCATGTTGGACCAGACTGCTGTTTTTCAGGCTTAACATCGCGAAGCGATGTCCCTACATCATTAAAATCACACATTTCGACACACCGCCTCTTCATCGGATTGTCATTGCAAAGCCGTGTATTCATTCAATGCCACAAAAAACGAGGCCGTCGGGTGACGGCCTCGTCGTTGAGGAGATGTTGTCGGTCGGGTGTTACGGCCTTACGTACTTGACGGTTTTGACGGTGCCGTCGGCTGTGGTGATGCGGAGGACGTAGATGTCCTTCTCGAGGGTGCGCAGGGTCTTGTATGCCTCGGCGGCGCCGGTGGCGGGAACAACGGTGCGGCCCTGCAGGTCGTAGACAGTGATCTCGGAGGCGTTGTCAACGCCGGGAAGGGTGATGCCCGAGCTGTTGTCGGCTTTGCCGCCGATGATGAGCTGTGTGGCGGGAGCGCCGGCGCTGGTGAGGTTGACGTAGACGTTGTGCTCGCCGGCCTCGATGGGGCTGTACTTGAAGTTGAGCTGACCGCCCTTGGCAGGCAGTGTCTCGCTGTAGCCGCTGAAGAGGTCCTTATGCTTGCCTTCGAGAGCTACGGCAATGGGCTCGGTGAGGTTCAGACCGGTGACGGTGATGGTCTCGAGGTCAACGGGCTTGCCGGTCTCGGTGCTGGCGACAACCTGGTGCTTGTCGACGCGGATGAAGGGCTGCGTGGTGCTGCCGTAGCAGAAATCGTCCACATAATATGTCTCGGGCGAGGATGCTCCGGCGCCGCTGATGTAGTGGAAGCCGATGAAGAAGACGTCGGCGAGGTCGAGACCTTCGAGGTCGACAACATATTCGGCCCATTCGCCTTCGGCTTCAGCGCCTACGGGGATGTCCGAGCCGCCGAGGAGCACCTGGTAGCGCTCTGTTTCGGGGAGGGTCGGGTCAATGTAGAGCACTGAGAGCTGGCCCATCTGTGCGTCGGTGAGATTCTCGCCCTTGATGCGGAACGAGAGCAGACGGCTGGTGCAGTTCTTGTAGTCGAGGGCGGGCGAGAGCAGAAGCATCTCGGCTGTGGGCTCGTCGGAGGTGGCGCCGCCCCAGATGTATGACGTAACCTTGGCTACGGTGTTGTCGCCGTCGGTGTAGCTCCACCAGGCGCGGTTGCCCTGGACGGCGACGTTCTTCCAGCCCTCGAGGACGAGGGGCTTGTTCCTGGCTCCGCTGTTGGAGAAGTCGGTGGCGTAGTAGGTGAGCGGGTTGGTGGTGTCGAAGACGAGCTCGTCGCCCTCCTTGTCGCCGACTACGGCACCGCCGGTGGTCTTGCCGGTGACGGTGATGGTCTTTGTCTCGGCTTTGTCGGCGGAGAACTCGATGACCTCGGTGAAAGTTCCCTCGGTCTTGGGAGCGAAGGTTACCCTGAGGGTGCTTGTGCCGTCCTTGAGGAACATTGTCGAGCTGATTTGGAAGGCGGCGTTGCCCTGGCCGAGGACACGGATTTTGCCGGCGTCGAGGAGTCCGGTGGCGCTGATAGTGACGGTCTGCTCGTGTTTCTCGCCGACCTTGGCCGAGAACTCGGTGACGGCAGAGTTGTCGACGCTGAAGACGGGCAGGTTGT
>JBJFEE010000033.1:0-4068 GCA_051890455.1 Muribaculaceae bacterium | reverse complement strand
CCCTCTCCCTTGCCTCGTTTATTGGGGGAGGGGCTGAGTCGTTGGCACAGTCTGATGAGCGTCAGCTCCACTAAGAATTGCTTGTTAGTGACTGTGCGGTAGTTGAGGTCGGCATCGTTGCAGAGCGCCATCGCCTGATACAGGAATTGCGGTGTGCAGCGCTTGGCGCGCTCAGTGATGGCTTGGCGCTCGTCATCGGGGGCCTCGAGGAGCACCGCCGTGGCCGGGTTTGACGCCACCATCAGGTCGCGCAGATAGTCGCCCAGGCCGGTGATGAAGAAATGCGAGTCAAAGCCCTTATCGCGTATCTCCTTGTAAATGAGCAGCGACGACTCCACATCCTGGGCGAGGAAGGCATCGAGCAGGCGGTCATAATACGAGGTATCAAGCACATTGAGGTTTTCAATAGTGCTCTGATAGGTAATATTGCCACGCGAGGACGCCGCCACCTGGTCAAAGATGGAGAGCGCATCGCGCATAGCCCCATCGGCCTGACGTGCTATGACATTGAGCGCCGCCGGCTCGGCCGCGATGCCCTCTTGGCTCGCCACATACTGCAGGTGGCTGACCATATCGGGTATGGTGATGCGGTTGAAGTCATAGATTTGACACCGCGACAGTATCGTGGGTATAATCTTATGCTTCTCCGTGGTGGCGAGGATAAAGATGGCATGAGCCGGGGGCTCCTCAAGCGTCTTGAGGAAGGCGTTGAAAGCGCCCGTTGAGAGCATGTGCACCTCATCTACGATAAACACGCGATAGCGGCCCTGAGTGGGCGGCACCTGCACTTGCTCTATCAGCTGATGCATGCTATCGACGCCGTTGTTTGACGCCGCATCAAGCTCAAGGATATTGAGCGAGCGGTTTTCATTGAAAGCTCGGCACGAGTCGCACTCGTTGCACGCCTCGCCATCAGCGGTGCGGCAAGCGCAGTTGATGGTCTTGGCAAAAATACGGGCGCACGACGTCTTGCCCACGCCTCGCGAGCCGCAGAAGAGGTAGGCATGCGCGAGGCGGTCAGTGGCAATGGCATTTTTCAGCGTAGCTGTCAATGCCGGCTGCCCTACCACAGACGCAAATGTCGCCGGCCTGTATTTTCGAGCCGAAACGATATAATTTTCCATAATGCGCAAAATTACAAAAAATTCCGCTCACTATGGCGACAAAGCATCGTTTTTTTTGCAAAGAATTGCGCCGAATTGCGCCAAATGGGCACCTCGGCAATATTAGAGGGAACAGAAACTACAGCACGGCGAATTTGGTCGCAAAGTGCAAACTTTTCCTCTACGGGAAAATTTCGCAGAAGTGTGTAAATCTCTTTGACAAGAGTTCGAGACTCTTGCCAAACTGCGAGTTTTTCAAAAGAGAAGTAATTGGATTACATAAGGCAAAGTTACCACAATATTTTTGAGAATTTTGCAAATCAACTTGCTTATAACCCCATAACCGCAGAGCTTGCTCTGCTTTCTAACCTTTTAACCGCGGAGCACCGCTCCGCCCTATAACCTATGCGCAGCATACATATTACTATGGCTCGCACTATGCTTAACAGCGGCGACCCGGTGGATATTTCTTCGGCAGTGCCGAAGCGTTTTGCGTTTCGCAAAACGATGACCGCTTGGTTATCGACTTGCCGCTTTCGTAGCGCAGCGGAGAAAGAACTCCGACGGCTCTAACACTATTCAATATGTCAAGATCTATTCATATTTCCACCGCTCGCCACATATTGAATAGTGGCGACCCCATAGACTTACACGTGTGGAAGTCTGATGGGAGCATACTCGAACTCCGTAATTGTATCTCACTGCGATACAATTTTTACGGAGGTTGGAGGAACGTAAAGATACTTTCCTCCGGCGAGTGCCGCAAGATTCGCGACTGCTGCATCTTCCGCGTCAACGACTGCGAAGTATTCCTGTAAATCTCGCTTCCTCAACAAATGTTGAGGGTTATGTCGCAAGAATTTAGTATCTTTGCGCCAAAAATAAACAACTACTATGCGAAAGATATTTCTCTCAATTACATTTGCTGCTGTTGCCAGTACTTTGAATGTTTCAGCTCAAACATTAGTAAAGGAGATGAACGGTGCTGACACACGTTTCATCCCCGGGCAGTACATGAAGACCGGCGAAGCCGCCATCTATTTCTCCGACGATGAATACGGATACAAAGACGATGGCACGATGTACACGGCCGAAATCTTTGATTTTGAACTTCAACCTCTCAAATCATTCAACTTCCCCATCCTGCGCCCATATTGCGTGTTTGAGGAAAGAGCTTCGACCGGAACACAGGAAAAGTCGCGTGTGATAAAGGATTCACGCTTTATTTTGGATGAAGCTGACGGCATACCCTCCACCTCGAACATGGAGGCCCGCAAGAATGCCTATATTGAGTATATCTACGAGACTTTGCGATATTCCGAACCTTCAGTGACTCTTGCCATTCTGCAAAACGGCACAAGAGTAGAAGACAAAGCTATTATCATCAGTGTTCCCTTTCAGAAAGGCAAAGGATTATATGAGTATGAAGAATATCTGAAATCCATAGAGGCCTATCTTGAACCTTCGGGTACGTGGGGCTTCTCCTACAGTTATTCCATTCACACGCAGAAGTACAATGGCGACTGGCAAAAGTGGTCATGGGAGGAGACTCCTATCAGCAACTTCTGTACACCCCGATGCAATGATGTCGCGAAATTGAATGATTGGAACGGTGGCGTTTACCTGCCCTTCTCCCAGACTTTCTTCAATGACGACGATGCTTTCGAATACGTCCGCTTCAAAGCGGAGGTAGCCGAAGGCGGCGAAAGCAGCTTCAGCAGTGTTTCAGACGATTCACAGTCTCCTGAAGCATATCTTTTCGGCATTACTAATACAGACCGTGACGGAGATGGAGAAATTGATTATAAACGTACATTGTACGGGGTTCATTACACCGGTTTGGAGGTCGTAAACGAGAATAATCAGGTGCTTTACACCTTCCCGATGCCCGATAACGCAGAGGGGAAACCAACTGTTGAGTTTTTCAAATCGGATAACAGTATTCTCGCACAGGTCAATTATAATTGGCATAATGAACAAGGCCAATATGTGCAGACTGTGAGATTCTATCGCATAGATAAGTCTACAGGAAGTGTCGCAAGGGTTGTTAAGGAAGAAAATCACATTACCGCTCGACCAAATCCGGCGTCAAAGGGTACTCCGGTAGTTGTGGATATTCCGGCATCGACAAGCGAGCGCACCATTAGAGTCAGTGCTCTTAATGGTTCAACCGTCATGAGCCTTAATGTTGAAGCAGACGCTACACAGATTTCTGTGCCCACAGAAAATCTTTCATCTGGAATTTATCTAATCACTGTTACAGATAAAGGCCACACATCAGAGACTTGCAAGATTATTGTTCGATAAACTCCAATTAGCGTCTTTTCGCGCACCTTATATAGTCCATAACTTCGCTGAAAAATCAGCAAGTTATGGACTTATCTTTTTCCGACCTTAATTACAACTCCGTCGAAACGCTTCCGGGCATCGAGGCCCGCGCAGCGTTCACCGTCAACTCGGCTACCGTGTTCCGTGAGGACGTGGATATTGTGCCGACCATCGTAGATGATACGCTCTCATACACTCCGCGTTGCAGATGCCATCGCAATACAACCTGTGCCGCTGACTTTCCATATTTGCGTCCGATATCCGACAGCGCGGCGTCTGTAAACAGTCCGTTCCTTCCTTCTGCCAACGGTCCCCACGCTTCGGCCTGTATGCCGAACGACCGCATGAGTTTCATAGCTTCGGGCTGCTGTGTATAAGGATGGACTTCCACCTGATTGACAGCCGGAATGACTTTGGCATTGTGACACAAGTCCATCAACCTGTCCGGCTCAAAGTTGCATACTCCGATGGCACGGACACGCCCGGCGGCATAGAGATCTTCCATGGCACGCCATGCCCCGTAATAATCCCCGAATGGCATGTGAATCAGGTAGAGGTTGAGATATTCCAGCCCCAGCCGTGAGAGTGAGGCGTCAAAAGCACGCAGCGTGTTGTCGTATCCCATTTCCGAAATCCA